>CALRNG020000189.1:0-7220 GCA_943369495.1 Rhizobium sp. Q54 | reverse complement strand
CCCTGGAGCAGATGGTGGAGGGGCCGGATTTCTGCATCGGCGGGGCCGTCAGCTTCGCCGACCTGTGTCTGGTGCCGCAGATGTTCAACGCACGGCGATTCGGCGTAGACCTGACGCCCTATCCGAAGCTGGTCGCCATCGACGCCCATTGCCAGACGTTGGCCGCGTTTCAAGGCGCTGCACCGGGGCAGCAGGGGGATGCGGAATAACAAGACAGCGTCGCATGCGGGCATAACGCCCGGATGCGACGCTGTCAGGCACTTACCGCACCGGCTCTTCCGAGACTTTCACAGCCAGCTTGCCGGTATTGCCGCCCGTGAACAGCTTGTTGAAGCTGGTCAGGGTGTTCTCCAGACCCTGGTCCAGTTCCACCTTCCACTTGATCTGACCGGCTGCCAGCCAGGGGCCCATTTCGGCATACATCTCCGCCATGCGGGGGGCATAGTCGAGGACCAGGAAGCCCTCCATCCGGGCCCGGCGGCTGACCAGGACGGACAGGTTGCGGGGACCCGGCCCCGGCTCGGTCGAGTTATACTGGCTGATGGCACCGCAGAAGGGGATACGGCCCTTCACGTTCAGCAGGCTCAACGCCACCTCGGTGATCTCACCGCCGACATTCTCGAAATAGATGTCGATGCCGTCCGGCACGGCGTTCTTCAACGCCTTCTGCCAGCCCTTTTCCTTGTAATTGACGGCGGCGTCATAACCCAGCTCGCCCGTCAGCCAGTTGCACTTGTCAGCGGACCCGGCGATGCCGACCGCGCGGCACCCCTTCAGCTTGGCGATCTGCCCGACCAGCGAGCCAACGGCCCCAGCGGCGGCGGAGACGACCACCGTCTCCCCCTCCTTCGGCTTGCCAATGTCCAACAGGCCGAAATAGGCGGTCGCACCCGTCATGCCCAGCGGCCCCATATAGGCCGACAGCGGCAGGCCCGGAATGTTCGGCACGCGGCCAAAGGACGACCCATCGGCAACCGTATAATCGGCCCAGCTCCCCATGCCGGTGACAACGTCGCCGACCTTGAACTTGGCATGGTTGGACTGATCCACCACGCCCAGCACCAGACCGCGCATAGTGGTGTTCAGCGGCACCGCCGGCAGGTAGCTGTCATACTGCATCCAGACCGCATTGGTCGGATCCAGCGACAGATAGACGGTACGCACCCGGATCTGGCCCTCGCCCGCGTCGGGCGCCGGCGCCTCACGCAAGGACAAAACCTCGCTGAAATTGCCGCCCTTGGGACGGTCCAGCAGCAGCCAGTGACGGTTGATCGCGGTGGACATGGATATCTCCCCAGAAGATTTATCGGATGATTGAGGCACAGCATCGTTCAAACGCTTGTTCGACTCAAGTGCGTTTTCGTCCGATCGTTCGAAAATCAGCCGCCGTGACGGGTTGTCATCCCCCCGGTGTTGGCGCAACATCAACCAACCCAGGAAACAGTTGAAAGCCCGCAAAGACGGGCCGGGTGGGGGGATGGGCTTTCTTTTGCCGACTTTTGACGAGGCGACGGAACGGCGATTCGACGTCTGGCGCGCCTCGCGTCTGAACGATGCCTTGTCTGCTCCGGTGGCGGTCGGTGCCGTTGCCATGTTCAGTTTTTTGCTGTGGGACTGGCTGCTGGACCCGACGCAAATCTATGCCTGTATCGCCATCCGCACCGTCGGTAGCCTGGCCATGCTGTGGTGTGCCTGGACATACCGATCCAGGCGCCTGTCGCCGCGGGGATTGCAGGCGATCGGCATGCTGGCGGTAACGTCGGGAACCGTCACCATCGCCTTAACACAATATGTGTTGAAGGACGGGTTCCTTTATGGCCCTGCCGGGCTGGCCCTGTTTCCCACGGTGTCGGCCGTGGTGGTGACGCGGGCGCGGCAGGCGCCGATGGTCAATCTGCCAGGCTTCATCCTGGTACTGGTTCTGCTCTGGGTGCAGGGGATCGATGGGTTCACCCGCTTAAACGTCACCATGTTTGTCGGGACCGGCATTTTTGCCTCCTTCATCCTGGCGCTCGCCCTGGAACATACCGCCCGCTATGGGTTCCAGCTGGAATTGAAGCTGGAGGAACAGGCCCATCTCGACCCGCTGACCGGCATCGCCAATCGCCGCCGACTGGAAGATCGGGCGCGGGAGGAGGTGGAACGCGCCCGGCGGTTCAACCGGCCCCTCTCGCTGATGATCATGGATCTGGACCATTTCAAGGGCGTCAATGACCGCCATGGCCACCCGTTCGGCGACAAGGTGCTGCGCACCCTGGCCGATGTCGGGCGGGCAAATCTGCGCCAGACCGATCTGTTCGCGCGGGTTGGGGGTGAGGAATTCGTGGTGCTGATGCCAGAAACCACCCCGGATACGGCGGCACAGATCGCCGAACGCCTGCGCAGCCAGCTATCCGCCACCCAAGTGACGGAAGAAGGTGTGACGACGACGGTCACGCTCAGCATCGGCATTTCCGCCTATGGACCAGACGCTCAGACGGTGGAGGCGCTGATGGCCCAGGCCGACCGCGCGCTGTATGCCGCCAAGGATCAGGGCCGCGACCGTGTGGTGATCGGTCGCGGGGGGCTGGGTTAGAATCGCGACACAGGATATTCTGCCGGTTCTGACCCAACCGGAGTATCGAACGATGGATTTCGCTACCGCCGATCTGGTCGATGCACATGAACCTGCCATCGCCAGCTGTTCAACACAGTTCCGTAATTTTGGGGGCCATGCCCGCTTTGCCGGCCCCATCCGTACCGTCCGCTGTCACCGCGACAACGCCCTGCTGAAATCGATCCTGTCGACGCCGGGGCATGGTGGCGTGCTGGTGGTGGATGGCGGCGGGTCTCTGGCGTCCGCCCTTGTTGGCGATGTCATTGCCGGGCTGGCGGTCAAGAATGGCTGGGCCGGCATCATCGTCAACGGCGTGATTCGCGACAGCGTCGCCATATCGGCCCTGCCCCTGGGCCTGAAGGCGCTGGGCACCAACCCGCTGAAAAGCGCCAAGACCGGCGCTGGCGATGCCGACATCCCCGTCGCATTTGGGGATTGCAGCTTCACGCCCGGCCATTGGGTCTATAGCGACGAGGATGGCGTGGTGGTGCTGCCCCAACCCGCCTGATCAGGCCGCCACGGCAACAGGCGGAAGGCTGATCGCCTGTATCTCCCGCACCAGGAAATCGATCAGGGGCTGGATCGGGCCATCCTTGACCCGATCCTCCCCAAATACCGCCGTCTCCACCGGGTCCAGCGCCGGGAACCCATCGGCCGGGCCCAGCACGCGCAGACCCGGCACCAGGGCGCCTGCCCCCAGACAGGTCACGCCCAGCCCGGCCAGGGCCGCCGCCCGCACTGCCAGGAAGGATCCGCTGGCATAGGTTGTGTGCCAGGGCCGCCCTGCCCGTTCCAATGCCGCCACGGCGCGGGTGCGGTAGATGCAGGGATCGGGCAGCAGGCATAGCGGTACGGGCGCGTCGCCCGCCTCCGCCTGCCAGTCGTTGGACGTCACCCAGACCACGGGTTCGCGCCACAGGAACCGGCCCTGCGGCCCCGTCTCGTTGCGCTTGGCAATCACTACGTCGAGACGCCCCTCGGCAATCTCCTGCACCAGATCGCTGCCCAGACCGACGGAAACGTCCAGCCGCACGCGTGGATGGGCGCGGCGGAACCGGGCCAGCAGCAGGGGCAGATGTTCGGGCGCGAAATATTCCGCCACCCCGAACCGCACCAGACCCGCCGCGTCGGGCGCCATCAGCCGGGCCAAAGTCTCATCATTCAGCGCCAGCAGGCGGCGGGAATAGGACAGCAGCAGTTCCCCCTCCGCCGTCAGGGTCATGGCCCGGCCCGTGCGGTCGAACAGGCTGCGGCCCAGCACACTTTCCAGCCGCTTGATCTTCATGCTGATGGCCGATTGCGTACGGTGCAGCCGTTCGGCCGCCGCTGTGAACCCGTCATGATCGACAATCGCCACGAAGGCCCGCAGCGCATCCAAATCCAGATCGATGGAACGGCCCGACATCATCATTATCCTTGATCATCTTCATCAAGATAATTCGTTTTCCTTATTCAAAGGTCAAGCCCATCCTGTTCCCATGAAACGGGTCCGATGGCCCACCCGAACGGATGGAGTGAATGATGAAGGCGGTCCTGCTGAAGGATTTCGGTGGCGTGGAGAATTTCGACCTAACGGAGGTTCCCGCCCCCGTGGCCGGTCCTGGCCAAGTGCTGGTGAAGATCCATGCGGCCAGCGTGAACCCCGTCGATACCAAGATCCGCCGCAATGGCCCCGCCATCGCACATAACCTGCCCGCCATCCTGGGCTGTGATATGGCTGGCACCGTGGCAGCCCTGGGCGAGGGCGTGACGGGTTTCAGCATCGGGCAGGCCGTCTATGGCTGTGTCGGCGGGGTGAAGGGGCTTCAGGGCACCTACGCCGAATATGTGGCCGCCGACGCGCGGTTGCTGGCCCCTGCCCCCGCCGGCTTGTCGCTGCATGATGCCGCCGCCCTGCCCCTGGTCACCCTGACGGCCTGGGAGGCGCTGGTGGACCGGGCGCGGGTGCAGCCGGGGGAGAAGGTGCTGATCCATGGCGGGGCCGGCGGTGTCGGCCATGTCGCCGTCCAGATCGCCAAGATGCAGGGCGCGCACGTCACCACCACCGTCTCCTCCGATGAAAAGGCCGACCTGGCCCGGTCCTTTGGCGCCGATGAGATCGTGAACTACAAGACGGAGCCGGTAGAGGCCTATGTTGCCCGCCTGACCGGCGGCCAGGGCTTCGACATCGTGCTGGACACGACCGGCGGCAGCGACATCGCCACCAGCTTTGCCGCCGCCCGGTTCAACGGGCAGGTGGTGACCATCGTGGCCGGTTACCGCGCCGACCTGTCGCCCATGCATGGCAAAGGGTTGAGCCTGCATGTCGTCTTCATGCTGCTGCCCATGCTGTATGACCATGGCTTTGCCATCGACCGCGCGCATCACGGCCGGGTGCTGGCGGACCTCTCCGGCAAGCTGCGCCCCCTGGTCGCCCCCGCCCGCTTCACCCTGGCTGATGTCGGCGCGGCCCATACAAGGCTGGAAGGGGGAAAGGCGCTGGGCAAGCTGGTGATTGATGTGGCGTAACCCTGCTTCAACACGGCGCATTGAAACATCGCCCTTGATCCGCCATTTTCTCCTGTGAACATTGTTCCGCGGACGAAGGTTTCGGCCTTCGTCCGCGTATAAGCTTGCAGGGGCGGTGCGGCCGGCGGCACGGGAACGATGCCGGCGATAGATTGCGTCAAGGAGCGTAGGTCATGAAACTCAACCGTCAAACGACCATCCGGGGCCTGATTGCCGCCGGCGCGCTGCTGGGGCTTTCGGCTTGCGCCAATCCGCAGGCCGATCAGGCCGCCTATGCCCAGCAGGCCTTTGTCGGCATGCCCAAGCAGACCCTGCTGTCCTGCGCTGGCGTGCCAACGCGCAGCGCCAGCGTCGATAATGTCGATTACTACACCTACACGTCGGAACGGTTGGTGACGACCCCGTCGCCCGGCCCGCATTTTGGCTTCGGCTATGGCTACGGCTACCGCCGTCCCTGGTCGCCCTGGGGCTGGGGCGTCGGGTTTGACGATTATCCGGACACGGAGACTCGCGACTGCCAGGCCACCTTCACCCTGAAGGACGGCGTGGTGCAGCGCATCGTCTATAACAGCGCCAGCGACGGTCAGTCGGCCCGCCTGGGTCAGTGCTACCGCATCGTGGAAAACTGCCTGGCCCTGATCCCGCAGCAGCAGAGCCAACAGGCGAAGTAGTCCCAGTCTCCCTTGATCGTGACCGATCAAGGGAGATTTAGCTTTTCCTCATGCGCCGGGCAGCGCCCTCCGGAGGCTTGGCTATCGGTCAGATCGCCTTGATGGTCGGCAACGACATCTCGGCGATCAGACCGACGCCGGAGCGGGCGCGCAGGGCGCAGGTGCCGCCGAACCGTTCCGCCACCTTGCGGGCCACCAGGAACTTCAGGCCCACAGCCTGCCGGTCGGCGGGAATGTCCGTCTGGCTTTCGGGAAAGCCGATCATACCGCCCGGCGGCACGGCATCGGCCAGCGCCTCACCCGTCGCCCGTACCCGCAACCGAACCCGCCCCCCGCAATCGGTGGCCCGCACCACCATGTCCAGGCCCCCGCGTTGCCCCGTCAGGTCGTGCATGGCCGACAGCATGGCCGACAGGCCGGCATGCAGCGCCTGCGGATCAGCCCGCACCGCTGGCACCGGCCCGACGGCGCGCATCGGCACAGCGCCACTTCCCTGCGTCGCCCGCGCCACGGCCCGCACGGCCTTCACCGTATCCACCATCTCCGCCCGGGCTGCGGGCGCATCGCTTTCATAGCGGACAAAGGCCAGCAAGGCATCGACATAGGACATCAGCCGGTACCCGGCCTGACGCACATAATCGGCATATTCCCGCGCCTGATCACTTTCCGCCGCACCGTGCAGCAACTCGGCAAAGCCCAGGATGGAGGAGAGCGGCGTGCGGAATTCGTGCGAGACCGAGGACAGGAAGGCCGACTTGGCCCGGCTGGCGGCCAGCGCCAGCGCCGTCTGATGCCGCAGATCAACAGCCAGCGCCTGCAGCTGCCGCTCCCGCTCCACCGCCTCGGTAATATCCAGATGCCGGCCCACGAAACGCGGCGGCCCGGCATAGGGCAACCGCCGCCCCGCGCACAGGATATGGCGATAGCCGCCATCGGCATGGCGAAAGCGCAGACGATTGCGGAAGCCATCCACGACACCGTTCAAGGCCTGCCCCGCGACCTCCGCCATCGTCGGGCAATCCTCCGGATGGACCAGATCGGCAAGGCCGGCCGAATTGGTGACCAGCATTTGCGCCGGCAGGCCCAGCATGCCGCACAGGCGCGGCGACAGGGTCACCCGATCCGCCGCAATATCCCATTCCCAACTGCCGTCATTCAATTCATCGGACAGCAGGCGCAGCAAGGTTCGCGCCTCCGTCAGTTCGGATTCCGCCAGCAGGACCGCACCCACAAACAAGCCATCGCCCCGGCTGTTCATCCGGCATTCCAGCTTGGCCCGGCTGCCATCGGCCCGGCGCAGGGTGAAGGCCTGTGTCCAGCCACTGCGCTGGCCCGCCGCGCACAGACGCAACAGCCCCTCGGCCTGCGGGCGCTCATGGGCCTCGATGGTGGCCAGGAAATCATCAATCCCGGTCCAGGCCGGCTCCCCCTCTGCCCACAGGGCC
>CALRNG020000188.1:0-7259 GCA_943369495.1 Rhizobium sp. Q54 | reverse complement strand
GGCGTATCCATGGTGCGCAGAAGGTCGGCCAGCATGGGGTCCGTGGTGATATCGCGCAGGCCCAACCAGAAGAAGCCGGGATCGTCCAGCATCTGGCGTACATCGACCAGAGCGTTGGCCATATCCTGCATGCGCGCCCCGACATCGGTGCCCGACCGCGGCTGGCGCACATCAATAACGGCATCACGCAGGCGGCCGGCCCGCTGCGCAATCTCCCCCGAGGGGCCGAGGCGGGCCAGCACGGCGCGCGACATCTTCTCCACCACCGGGCGGATGCGACGGGCATGGTCGTCGCTGATGCGGTTAAGCGTGATCGATTCCAGACCCAGCTGATAGAGGCGCGAATTATGCGCGAAATTGCCGTCCAGCTTGGTCTGGAACAGGCTGTTGGACAGGTCCGCCAGCCCCTCTACCGGACCCTTGGTGACACCATGATACTGGGCCGACAGCCGGTCCAGTTTACTGACATCGGTCAGGAAATCGGACATCACCTCCAGATCAGCGCTGCCGGACAGAAGGTAAAAGCCGTCGCTGGTCGCCTTCTCCACGCCCGGATGGCGGGCCAGGTCAAGATAGCGGGCGTCCAGTTCCTTGTGCAGCGACGACAGAACGATATGCTGGATGCCGCGTCCGAAGGCCGCCACCACCTCATCTTCCGTGTCCCCCGACCAGGAGGAGGGGATGAGGCCATAGAGCAGGAAGCCGCGGCTGATCCCCTCGAAATCGGTCAGAAGCTGGCGCGCCGCCTCCACATCGAACGTTTCCCCCTGGCCCGCCGCCATGTCCCGGCGGATCAGTTCCAGGGGTGGTTCCAGGGTGGAGACCAGCCGGCGTAGCGAGGCATCGACCAGCACCAGGCCCACAACCAACGCCACCGTCAGGCCTATCAGCCCCAGCTGCGCGATGCGGGCACCGCGGGTGCGGGCGACCAGACCGGCCCGGGCAGGCCGGGTCAGGCGCGTCTCGCGGAACAGCTTTTCCGACAGAAGGTCGGTGATGAACATCACCTTGGCCGGGGCCACATCCAGCGGCGTCTCCTCAACGACGGGACCGCCGCCGGGACGCAGGCTGGACAGGGCCGCTGACAAGGGCAGCGGCGCGGACGGGGCCGCAGCGAGCGGCGGCGGAGCACCGACCAGCAGATGCGCCGGCTCCATCTCCGCCTGTGCGCCCGTGAACCAGATGCCGCGCAGGAAATGGCCTTCCTGATAGGGCGGCACGCGCAGGACCCGGCCCAGCACCGTCTTTAACGGCGACGCAATGGCCGCAAAGGCGCCGGGGAAGCTGAACATACCATCGGGATCGGCCGGCTTATCCAAGCCTGCCGCCGCCTGCACATAATGGGTCCACAGCGTCTGCGTCAGCTCCACCATGGCCTTGTCGACGTCCGCCGGATCGAACGGCAGGTCGCTGACGTGCGGTTGGGTCCAGCCCAGCATGGTGTCGGGGCCACCGGCGGGCGGCATCTGCCAGAAATCACTGAAGCCGGGCAGCCGGTCACACTGCGTGACAACGATATGGATGGGCAGGCGCAGGCCCGTCTGCCGCATCAGGTCCAGCAGCCGCTCCTGCAGCATGTCGCCCTTGGCCAGCAGACTGTCGGGACCCAGGGCCCCCGCCCCCGCCAGATCTGTGACGGGAATGGTCAGGATCACCCCATCCAGCCCGCGCTGGGGACGGTGTATCTGCAGGCGCCGTGTCAGGCCGCGCCAGCGGTCGCGGTCGCCGGGCCGTCCTTCCGCCGTCATGATCAGGGCACCGGGCGTGTCGATGACAATGCCGCCTTCGAACGCGTGCAGAGTGGCGTCCCTGCCGATGGGGGTTTCCTCCAGCGGCAGCAGGCGCGGCACGCGGGCCGAATGCATCAGCGAGCTTTTGCCGCTTCCGGCCTCCCCGATCAGCAGGAACCACGGCAGGGCGTAGGGTGACTTGACCCCGGCCCAGTCGGACAGACGGCGCAGCGTGGTGATGAAGGCCATGCCGGTGCCGGTATGGCGACTGGCGGAGGACGTCGCAGCGGCGGCTGGTCCCGCCTCTTCGGTCTTGCCCGGCTTGGCCGCCGCCTTGCCGCGTCTCAGGGCCACGATCACCAGGATCAGCACCACCAGCGCCAGCAGGCCGAGGCCCAGCGCCACCCACAATCCATATTCCGCCAGGAAGGCCCCGACATTCATCGTGCGGCCTCCGGCTTCGCCGCAGCGGCGGCAGGGGCTGCCGATGGGTTTTCCGCCGTCACCGGGGTGGCCAGCGGCCCCAGCCGGTAGGTGCGGACATACCAGACGCCATGGGCCACCGCCGTATGCAGGGCCAGAACGATCAGCAGACCGTATAACCAGGGGCGCAGATGCGGCAGCCGCACCTCCCGCCCTTCCGTGACGGTGGCGGCATAGGCGGCGGGACAGAGGGACGGCGACGGCCCGGCATATCCGGTCGCCTCGCCCAGACGGTCGGCCAACCCCTGGCGGTAGCGGCGGCGGATGGGCTCGTCCTGGGGCCGGTGGTACCGCCCCCGGAAGCCCAGGGACAGGGCCGCCAGATAGACCGACAGCAACTCATATTCCTGCTGCGGCGGACCTGCCAGCAGGGCGTCGAGCCGCTGGAATACACGCTCACCTGCCACCCTTGTGCCGAACAGCGACAGTTCCAGCAGGTTGTCCAGCCAATGTTCCCGCCCCGACCAGGCGTCGCCATGCAGCAACACCTCATCGGCCAGGGCGGCCATCACATATTGTGCCTCGCGGTAAAGCTCCACGCCGAACCGGCCACCCAGGCGCATCGCCGTCGCGGCCTGGGTGTCCAGCAAACGGTGCAGGCGGCGGTTGATGCGCACCGCCACCTGGGCGGGATCGGGCAGGGGCTGTCCCTGTTCGGCCATGCGATCGCCCAGCGACAGGGCGTTTCGGATGCCCGACAGTTCGGCATGGAATTCCTGGAACATCGACAGCAGTGACAAGGCGCCGTTTTGCGCCTCATCTGCCTGCGGTCGTGTCGTCAGGGCGATGCTCATGCTTCATCCGCGGCGGTGGGAATGAACAGGAGGATCTCGCCCGGTCGCGACGTGGCCGTGCGGTCCAACGGATTGACGACCAGCAGCATCTCGCCGGCCTTCACATATTCATCCTCGGCGATGCGGAACAGGACCATGTCGCGGCTGGTGGCGAAGCCCGCCGCTTCGTCGGCCGTCAGGGCGGCGCGCATGGCACCGCGCAGGCGGTAGGACAGCAGTTCCTCGACCCGCCCGTCGGGAACGATCAGGGCGGAATCGATCCAGGCCGAAACCTCGTCCGGCCCCTGCCCGCCCTTCATGCGCAGCCCCACGACCAGGCCCCGTCCCGTCAACCAGGATTCCTCAATCCGCAGCTTGAAACCATCCGCCATGGCCTGGAAGCTGATGGCGGAGAAGGCCTGCGACACCAGTTCGACGACACCGTCAATCTGGGCCAGCAGCGCCCCAATGCAGCCGCGCGGATTGTCATGGTCATAGGGTTCGGTCAGGGGCGGCGTCATGGCGGGACGCAGCACCGCCGTATGGCCCGCCACATTCTGCAACGCCATATACAAGTCGAACGGATGCACCTGCGGCAGGCGCAGCAAGGTCTCCAGCGCCGGCAGGCCCGACACCAGACACATCACGGTAAACCGCGCTTCGCCCCGGTTCACCTCATGCCCCTGGCTTTCGGCGACATAGGTCGCCTTTTCCCGCAGCTTGGCCACCAGTTCGCGACATTCGCGCGACAGCGGGTCATCCTGTTCCAGCGCCGGGGTCGGCGCCTGATAGGGGGTCAGCTGGAAGCCCTGGTTACGGAACTCCACCTCGGCGATGGGCAGATGCGCATGGCGGGGCGGCACATCATCGGCCAGCAGCAGCCGGGGCAAGGGCCGCAGCCGGGGCACCGGCACGGCGTCCTGGCCCGTATTCTCGTCCACCGCGACGCTGGTGCACGAACGCCAGCGGGCCAGATTGTCACCGGCCTTGGCGGCACCCGGATGATAGTCCGGTACCACCAGATGCAGGCGCTGCGGCATGCGCAGCTTGTCCTTCACGGCGGCAAGGTTGAAATCCAGCTCCGCCTCGAACCCGTCGGACCAGACCAGTAGCCCGTCAGGCAGCACCGCTTCCAGCGCGATAATCCGGAATCGGCCCGCCGCCAGCTGCGCCCGGTCGATCTCCAGCCGCATCACACCATAATGGAACGGCGACAGGCGGCGCAGGTGATAGGCCAGCTGAGCATCGCCCTGCAGCCAGGCCTGCTGCATGTGCTGTGGCGAGAGCAGCATGCCCTCGCTCCACTGAACGGGGTCGGGGACAGGCTGGCTCAGGCGCTTTTCATCCTTGGCCATGATCATTGTCCTGCTTCGACGGAAAAGGCACTGCGGCCCAGGCGCACCACGGGGCTTTCCAGCCGGTCGACGCGGGCGCGGTGGGTGCCGGGCGTGGGGTAGGCGGCAAAGATGAAGGCGCCGACCGCGTCTTCCTCGTCGCCATCCACCTCATACTGCACGCTGCGCTGGGGGGAGAGTTCGAAGGAATGCACAAGCAATCCCGCCGGCAAGGCCAGCATGATCTGGGACTTGTCCTTGAACCATTGCGCCGATGCCAGATTGGAAACAGCAGCCAGCGCGTCCTCATCAAGGGCAAAGACCAGATCGACGGCGACAGGTGCATCTGCGTTGGCATCCATCGCCGCAGAAATCTTGAACTGTTCGGTATCAATGCTGGGCAGTCCGCCGCCGCACCCGCCTAACGAGAGGCTCAGAATCAAGGTTATCGCCGCCGTCGCAGCATGTGAAAAAGACCGGCACCGGGCAGCGGTCGAAACCACAGCAATCCCCTTGTCGCCCATTCGGGTCTATAGCTTCCGAGCTGTTCGGAAGCGGTATTTCATAGTACCCCAATGAAATTCTGAATCTCCAGAATATTGGCGAAACAAGGGGTTCGCGCGTTCAACCTATGGCCGTCTCAGACGGGGTCCTTGGGCGCGGTTTTCGACTTGGGCTTCAAGGTTTTGATGGTTTCCATCAGTTTCTGACCCAAGACCTTGATTTCTTCACGCAGAGTCCGCAGCAGACGTTTTTCCATCGCCTGCATCGCTTCGGCCTGCCGACGCTGCTCCTCGGCCAGTTGGCCGATCCTTTCCATCAACTCCGCATGATTTGGGGCGGGAATCGGAGAGGTTGTGGCGGAAATCCTAGGTTCCGTTCCACCGACGACCGAAAGCCTGGGGTGGTTGACGGCAATTGGCAGCGGCTCTACCGATGCGCGAATCGGAGAGTCGTCCAACCAGACCTGAATCGTAGCATATGAGACTGAAAGCGCATCGGCGATGCGGCGATAGGACCAGCCCTGTTTGCGCAGACGCTCGGCAATCTCCCGCCGGCGGCTGGCGGACGCATGGCCGTCCACCTTGACGCCATTGGCCTCAGGCAGGCCGGCGACGATGGTGATATTGCCGTTGGTGCGTTCGCCCATGGATACAGGGTCCATCCCATGAAGGCGCGCCGGTGGTGCGCCCGTGGCATCGTAACAGAAATGACGGGGCGACCGCAGCCAAAGATCGCAGACGGACGGTCACGCCTTCTGACAGTTGGCCTTATCCGCGCTCAACCCCCGGCAGATCAGGCCGGTGCTGGTTTTGAAGCTGTTATCCGGGTTGCGTCGCACCGCGACACGATTGGAAAACTGCACCCATCCGGCACTGCCCCAATGGGACCGGATACCGTTGGAGAAGGCCAGAGTCCCATCGGGAAACTTCACGACGGAGGTTCCGTCCTTGAAGGTGATGCGGTCCGCATCCAGGGTCACCACCTGCTTGTTGGAACAGAGGACCATCTCCTCAGTCCCCTCCTGGCGTGTGCAGACCAGCGGGTCGTTACCCCCCGCCAGCACCATCGCGTAGATGGTCACTTCCAGTATATTTAACGGCATCGCCGCCTCACTCCCGTTTGCGCCCCCGCCTCCACTATCCTAAATCCCGGCCAGAATGAAAATACGCCGGAAGGGGAAGAGAGTGCTGCCATCCGCCTCCTTCGGATAGGCGTGGCGGAGCGCCTCGCCATAGGCCGCCCGGAACGCGGCCACCTGATCGGGCGGCAGACGGTTGGTGACGGGCAGCAGGGCCGTGGCCGAAACCCATTCCAGCACCGGATCATCGCCTTCCAGCACCTGCAGATAATCACTGTGCCAGATATCGATGCTGCGGCAATGGGGGCGCAAAATCCGCCAGTAATCATCGGGCCGCAGCACGGTACCATGATCCAGTGCGCCCGTGAGGGCTTCCCGCCACGGTTCCCGCCCCGCCAGATCGGCCAGCAGACGGTGCGAGGGGGCCGCGAAATTGTCCGGCATCTGCACCGCCAGGACCCCACCCGGCGCCAAGTACCCCGCCAGCCGCGCGAACAGCCCAGCATGGTCGGGCAGCCAGTGCAGGGCGGCGTTGGAGAAGATCAGGTCCAGCCGCGTCTCGGGCTGCCACTGGCCGATATCCCCCTGCCGCCAGAAGACCCGCGACGCCGCCCCCGCCGCCTTGGCCAGCATGGCGGCATCGCTATCCAGGCCGGTGACGGTCGCCGCATGAAACCGGTCGGCCAACTGCCGGGTCAGATAGCCGGTGCCACATCCAAGGTCGGCGATGGCATCGGGCAGCATGTCGGGGATGGCCGACAGAAGATCACGCCCTGGCCGTTCGCGCAGCGCGCGGTAGCGCTCATAAAGCTCCGGGTTCCAGGCCATGGCATCCTCCCGCTTGTCGTCCAACAGCATGGTGGCGCGAAGCGGGAGGGCCGGCAAGCATCCCAAGCGGCGTAGCCCATGATCGGGTCCGCGTAACATTGCCCAGGGCTTTTCGCCTCCGACAAGGGCTTAGCCCACCTTCGCGCTTTTCTATTTATGAAATTTGTTTTATTTATTCCTGCACCACCCCTGTGCGCCAGAGGCCCAGGTCTGGACAAAAGCAGCCCCGCCAAAGGGGCCGATCCATGGGAAGGAAAAATCAATGAAGCAGGCTTTTGTCCGGCATTCTGTCCGCGTCGCGCTGTTGACAGCGCTGGTGATCGGCCTTGCCACGCCTGCCGCCTGGGGTCAGGCCCATCAGGGGCTGGGCGGTTCCGGTGGCCTTGGACCCGGCGGCTACGGCCCCTTCGATGCGCAATTCCCGGCTGGTGGCGATGGTCTGGCCAAGCCGAAGCTGGATGAAAAGCAGGCCCCCGGCGCGCCGCTGCCCGCCAATGCCCCCTGGACGCTGTATGGCTGGGTACAGGCC
>CALRNG020000187.1:0-7330 GCA_943369495.1 Rhizobium sp. Q54 | reverse complement strand
CTTGAAATACCGACTCATCGGCATTTCAAGCTTCGGCGGCATGGGCCGCCGCCGCGCCAGTCGGCGCGGATACCAACGGTCAAGATTTTTGACCGTTGGTATTACATGACCCAGAAGGCCGCCACTGCTGCCGCGACGGCCAGGAGGCTGGGGATACCGACGCAAAGGCCCAGGGGGCGACCGCCGATGCTGCCGGCCATCACCGCTTTGGTGATGGTGTTGACGCCGACGGCCAGCAGGATGCAGGCGGCGGCCAGCGACAGGCTTTCCGGCTTGCCGCCCAGGCGCGCCATGGCGACGGTGATGGCATCGACATCGGCGATGCCGGCTGCGGCGGCGGCCAGGAGCAGGCCGGCATCGCCCACGAAACGCTGAATCAGTTCCGCCCCCACCAGCACCAGCGCGATGAAAGCCGCCAGTTTCAGGGCGGTGCCCAGTTCCAGCGGGTTGGACAAAGCCGGCGTCGTATCCGACGCGCCCGCCCCGTCACGACGCAGCAGGAAGAGGGCGGACAGGCCCATTACGGCCAGGGCGGCCCCGGCGGGGGCGGCCAGGGGCAGCATCAGGTTGCTGTTCAGCAGCAGCGCCACCAGCAGCACGCGCGTGACGCTGACCATGCCGGCCAGCAGGATGCCGGTGGCCAGAAGCGGGGTGGCTGCCGGCTGCGCCTTGGCCACGCGCGACAGGGTGAGCGTCGTGGCGGTGGAGGAGGCCAGACCGCCGGCCAGGGCCGCGATCAGAACCCCGCGCTTCTGCCCCAACAGCTTCACCGCCACATAGCCGCCGAAGGAAATGGCGGCGATCAGAATGGCCAGAAGCCAGATTTCCGCCGGGTTCAGCACGCCCCACGGATCGACAGGGCGGTTGGGCAGAATGGGCAGGGCCAGGAAGCTCATCACCGCCAGGGTCAGGACGGCGCGGATTTCCACCCATTGCAGACGCCGCAGCCAGTCATGCAGCGGATCGCGCAGGGCCAGCAGCAGGGTGGTGACGACCCCGGCGGCCACGGCCACCCGCACCTCCCCCAGCACGGCATAGGCACCCAGCAGGAAGACCAGCAGGCCGGAGACAACGCCCGTGACAGAATTCTTGCCCTCCTCCTGCGATTCCAGCCAGTGGAAGGCCGTGAAGGCGCCCGCGAAACCCAGGAAGGCCAGGCCCAGGAACAGCAGATTGTCCAGCCCATGCGCCAGGGCGCCTGCCACGCCGCCCAGCAGGCCCGACAGCGCGAAGGTGCGCAGGCCCGCCGCCCGCTGCCCCTCGGCCAGATCGCGCGACCGCCAGCCCCGCTCCAGCCCGACCAGCAGGCCGATGGCCAGCGCCGTGCCCAGGCGCATCAGGATGTCAAGGTCGTGCAAGGCGCATCCTCCCTATTTCCGGGGCACAGGATGCGACGGGCGGGAGGCACAGGGCAAGCAGGGTGAGTGGTTATGCCCGCGCCAGCGAGTGGTTGAACAGTTCCAGCAGCAGCGGGAAGGCCGACAGCCGGTCGACCAGCATGACGCCCAGGGCGCCCGCATCCTCATGATCGACATGGCGGATGGTGACGGGCAGGCGTGCCCAGCTATGCCCATCGGGGCGCAGGATGGTGACGTCCACGCGCTGTCCCACGACAAAGCCGCCCGCCTGCTCCGGGCGTACGCGCAGGCCCCCGAACGACCAGTCAAGCAGACGGGACGGGCGGCCGGCGACCATCAGGAAGATGGGTTCTGTCGGGTTGCGCGGGTGGGTCCGGCGTTCTGCCGGGGTATCGGACATGGCAATCATGAACGCAATTTTACCAAAATGTCTGTCAATCCGATACTGCCCAGACGAAATAGAAAGATTGTTACCAGCGCAGATCAGCCATAACGAAAAAGGCGGCCCGAAGGCCGCCTTTCCCATAAGTCTTTGATCTTCTTTGCAGAAGGATCAGAACTCGTACCGGACGCCAACCTGGATCTGCCAGACCGAGGCCTTTGCGTTGGCGTTGATGGCCGGCTCGGACAGCGGGCCGGTGTAGGTCACGCGGCCATCGGCACCGATGCTCGGCGTTGCCACCGGAACCACGCCGGGGAAGCCGACCTGTTCCAGACGGCCCCACTTGTTGTTCAGCAGGTTGCCGAAGTTGCGGATATCCATCGTGAAGGCGGCCTTGTGACCTTCGAGGAAGGAGGGGATCTCCTGCTTCAGGGCCAGGTCGATCTGATGGACCCACGGGCTGCGGTGAGAGTTACGCGGGGCGATCTGGCCACGATACTTCTCCAGGCCATTGCGGGCGATGTAGTCGTTCAACTGGTCGCAGGTGATGCCGACCAGATTAACCTCGCCGCAGGAACCCGGCACAAAGAACAACTGGCGATCGCGGCTGTTCTGACGCGGATCGTTGAAGATCGCGCCGCCGTCACGGAAAGTGAAGCTGTACGGACGACCCGTACGCGATTCACCCACCACGCTCAAGATGGTCTTCAGATCGGTCAGCCATTCCTTCGACCAGGAACCGGCGTAGACGATGCGATGACGGATCTCATAGTTGGAGGTGGCCAGTTCCGGGTTGTTCATGTCGGACACGGCGATGTTGTCCCACAGCGACAGGGCCGTGGTGCTGGTGCCCGGATTGACGTCGTTGCTGTCCTGGAAGGTGTAGCCAACGAAGGTGTTGAGATCGCCGTAGTCGGTTTCCCAATCCTTCTCCAGCATGGCGCTGACGGTCAGGCGGCTGCCCTTGCCCTGGGTATCCAGGATCAGGTCGTTGCCGGTGGGCGCGCCGGTCATCAGGACGTAACGCGGACGACCGTCCGGCAGGTTGCCGTTCTGCACATAGCGGGCGTTGCGCCACACCACGGCATCCTGGGTCTTGGCGTACTGGGTCGTCGCGGTCAGGCGCCAATCGTCACCGAAGCCTTCGATGTCGAAACGGTGATCGACGGTCAGCGAGAACTGCCATTCCGACGGGATCTTGAAGCCCGGATCGATGGCGTTCACGTCACCCTGACCAGCCAGGCCCGTGTGCCGCGACAGCAGTTCGGCCGGCAGATCGAAGCCGTTCACATTGTTCAGCACAGCCGCGCCCAGCGTGGTGGAGGTGGGCGTGGAGGGGCTCAGGGCAAAGGAGGTGCCGTTGGCGCTGCGGGTAATGGTCTGGGTCGTCGTCAGAACGCCGGTGTTGGAGAAGCTGTTCGACACCCAGACGTTCGGGGTACCGCCACCAAACACGCCGGCGCCGCCCGACAGGGTCGTGTCCTCGTTGACTTCATACTTGAAGCCGACGCGGGGCGACCACAGGTCCAGACCGTCCAGGGTCTGGGTATTGTCGAAGCCATAGCGGGTTGCGAACACCTGATTGCGGGCGGGCTTGTCCTTGGACGTCCACCAGTCGTAACGCAGGCCGTAGGTCAGCTCCAGGTCAGACGTGACGTCCCAACGGTCTTCCAGATAGGCCGAGTTGGTGTTGTAACCGAACCGGGCGGCCGCATTGTTGGCGTCGTTGGTCGTGGAGTTGATGTAGGTCAGGCTCTGGGCGCGGCGCGCTTCGAAGTCGGCGATGCTGTTGAAGGCATAGCGACCTTGGCTGGTCTGGACGAACAGGTTGAAGATGTCCAGTTCTTCACGTTCGTAACCGAAGGTGAAGGTGTGATCACCCAGCAGGTATTCGCCCTTGGCCTTGTACGTGTTCAGATCGTTGGTCAGCGCGTTGGCGTGACGGAATTCGTCGGGACCCACGAAGATGGTGGCGCCAGCAGCGGTGCGAACATCCATCTGTGCGAAGTCGGTGCCGCGCAGCGACTTCTGACCCGTGGTCACTTCCTTGCGGCCAAACTTCAGCTCGGTCGAGAATTCGTCGGTCCAGTCGGAGTAAATCTGACCAGCATACTGCTTCATATCGACCGAACGGTCATACAGGTGACCCAGGGTCGCGATGGTGCGGCTGGACACGCTGTTGCCGGTGTCGGAGGTCTGGTTGCCCTTCGTGCGTTGGAACGACACGGTGGCGCGGTGACCTTCGGTGATGTTCCAGTCCACACGGGCCAGGATCTTTTCATCCTTCTCCGGCAGATTGGCACCCAGGGCACCAGCGTCGTAATTATAGACGCGCTTGGCGATGTCGATGACCTGGTTGTACTCGGCCTGCGTTACGCCGGGGATTTTGACGGCGGCAGAGCTGTCGGACGGACCGGTTTCCTGCGGCGTTTCCGCGTCCAGCTTTTCATAGGAGCCGAAGAAGAACAGCTTGTCCTGGATGATCGGACCACCCAGCGTGCCGCCGTAGGTCTTTTCCTTGAAGCTGAAAGTGTAGTTGTTGTTCTTGCTCTTGTCGCCCGTCAGATCGCCATCCGTGTAGTAATAGAAGGCGGAACCATGGAAGTCGTTGGTGCCGGACTTGGTCACGATGTTGACCAGACCGCCCTGGAAGCCGGTATATTCCACATCGAACGGGTTGGTCACGACGGCCAGCTGCTCGATCGCGTCCAGCGAGATCGGCGAACGCTGAGTCGGGTAGCCGTTATTGTTCAGACCGAAATCGTCGTTCTGACGCACGCCGTCAACCGACAGCTGGTTGAAGCGGTTGTTGGCGCCGCCGATGGAGATGGCGTCCAGGTTGGTGGCGTCCAACGACACGCGTGGGTCCAGCTTCAGCGTGGACTTCATGTCGCGGTTCACGGTCGGCGAGTTCTTGATCTGCTCTTCACCGAAGGAACGGCCGGTGCCGGACACGGCTGCGACCAGGCGATCGCCGGTCACAACGATTTCCTGCATCACGTCGCCCTGCTGCAGGGCCAGATCCAGGGTGAAGGCCTTACCCAGGCTGATGAACAGGCCTTCGATCACCTGCGGCGGGTTGCCGGTGGAGGCGATACGGACATTGTACGGACCACCGACGCGCAGACCAGCGGCGCTGTAGCGACCTTCTGCGTTGGTCGTTGCGATGGAGCGGGTACCCGACGGGGCGTGCACGATTTCAACCGTGGCGCCGGCAGCCGGCGAGCCATCGGCATTGGTGATGAAACCCACCATGGAAGAGGTGGTTTCCTGCGCGATGGCCGGGATGGCCCAGGACGACGCAACGGCCAGCGCCAACGCGCCCGTGCCGATATTCAAAGCGGAAAGGTGACGGCGCAGGATCGACGCCGCCTTCTTATTTTCGATGGTCATATGTAGAGCCCCCAATAAGCCGGACCGGATTGCGCGGACAACACCAGATGCCCGTGACGCTTAGGTAACGAATAAATTACAGTTCCGTGACACGCACCTCTGCAGCTATGCCTGCAGGGGCTTGAACGGCTATATCTCAACCAGCGTATCATTACCGCCACAGTTTTGCAGCGCAGCATGCCGGTTCGGAGGGGCGAGACCCGCGTCTCCCGCATTTCTTGACCGATATTGTTGCGCCGCACCTTCTGCCGGACGGTCACAGAACAAGATGGAGCGCGTCCCGTGATTCGTAACCTCCCCTCCCGTGCCCTGATGGCGGGCGCTTTCATGCTGTCCCTGACCGGTGTCGCCGCCGCGCAGGAGAAGATCGACTTGCAGGTATTGGCCACGACCGACCTGCATATGTATTTGGAGGATTACGATTACTATGCCGACAAACCGGATGCCGGTGTCGGCCTGATCCGGGTCACGCCCCTGATCCGCGCGGCGCGGGCGGCCAACCCCAATACGCTGCTGCTGGATAATGGCGATCTGATCCAGGGCACGCCCATGGGCGACTGGGTCGTGCGCGAGCGCGGCCTGGGCAAGGACAAGCCGGCCCATCCGGCCATGGCCACCATGAACCTGCTGGGCTATGACGCCGCCGTCCTGGGCAATCACGAGTTCAATTTCGGCCTGGACGTGCTGCACAATATATATGGTGCGGCCAAGTTCCCCGTGCTGGCCGGCAATGTCTTCAAGGTCGATGGCGACAAGGACCCGGCCAACGACCCCACCCTCTACCCCGCCTATGTCATCCAGGAACGCAGCCTGATCGATGACAAGGGCGCCAAGCAGAAGGTGAAGGTCGGTATCCTGGGCCTGCTGACCCCGCAGATCATGATCTGGGACAAGGACAAGCTGGAAGGCCGCGTCACCACCCGCGACATTATCGACATGGCCAATGTCTATGTCCCGCGCATGAAGAAGGAAGGGGCGGACGTGATCATCGTCCTGTCCCATTCGGGCCTGTCCTTCTTCCCGCGCGAGGGCGGCGAGGAAAACATCTCCAACGCCCTGACGGAAGTGGCGGGCGTGGATGCGGTCATCACCGGCCACAGCCACCGCGTCTTCCCCGGCAAGGATTATGAGGGCCTGCCCAAGGCCGATCTGGCCAAGGGCACCGTCAATGGCAAGCCGCTGGTGATGTCCGGTTCCTATGGCAGCCATCTGGGCATGATCCAGCTGAAGCTGGAGAAGAAGGGCAATGGCTGGCAGGTGGTGGACGGTACCGCCACGGCCAAGCCCATCCAGGAGCGCCAGGAGGGCCGCATGGTGGTGGCCGAGCCGGATGCCGAGGTCGGCACGCTGCTGGCCCCCAGCCATCAGGGTACGCTGGATTATGTCCGTCGCCCCGTGGGCAAGGTGACGGCGCGCATCCATTCCTACTTCTCCTTCCTGGGCGACAGTGCCGGGGTGGAGCTGGTGGCCGAGGCGCAGCGGGCCTATGTGGCGCGCGCCCTGGCGGGGACGGAGCTGGCGTCGCTGCCCATCCTGTCGGCGGCGGCCCCGTTCAAGTCGGGCGGGCGGCCGGGTCCGGCCTTTTATACCGACATTGCCGCCGGCAGTGTGGCCATCCGCAATGTCGCCGACCTTTATGTCTATCCCAACCAGCTGGCCGTCGTGAAGCTGACGGGCGCGCAGGTGCGCGACTGGTTGGAAATGTCAACGCGCGCCCTGTCGGTCATCGATCCCAGCAAGACGGAGCCGCAGTCGCTGGTGAACGTGCGGGTGCCGGCCTATTCCTTCGACATTATTGATGGCGTAACCTACACGATCGACCTGACGCAGCCCGAACGGTTTGACCGCGACGGCAAGCCGGCCAATGACAAGGCCCATCGCATCAAGGACCTGATGTTCCAGGGCAAGCCCATCGACGATAAGCAGCAGTTCCTGGTTGTCACCAATAATTACCGCGCCAATGGCGGCGGGTCGGTGCCGGGCCTGGATGGCACCACCGTGGTCTATCAGTCGCCCGATACGGTGCAGTCGGCCATCATCGACTATATCCGCGCCAAGGGCGTGGTGGAGCCGTCGACGGACAATTCCTATCGCATCGCGCCGCTGCCGGCGGGGGTGAATGTCTACTTCGACAGCTCGCCGCTGGCGCAGGAGCTGCTGTCCGAACAGCCGGCCCTGTCCTATCAAGGACCGGCCC
>CALRNG020000186.1:0-7339 GCA_943369495.1 Rhizobium sp. Q54 | reverse complement strand
CACCCCAGCCGATATCAATCTGGGACGCCGTCGGCGTGCCACTCTCGGACCGCAGGAAGCCGCCGAACACCCCCTGGGAATTGGGCAGCGATTCCCCGGACGGCGAGGTTTCGGTGACCAGATAGAAATAGCTGTTGTCGGCGAAGGGGTCAGACGTGCCCGGCGCACCGGTCGGGGCCAGGTAGCTGGGCGGAACCGGGATGGTGACGGACTGGATCACATCCTGCGGCGCCACGATGCAGTTCTGCGTTCCCGCCGCATCCTGACCCAGCGTCAGACATTCATTGAACGGGGTACCCGCCGGAAAGCAGGTGGCAAACTGCTGGAACAGGTTGGCCTGAGCAACCGAACTGCCGACACTGGCCATGGGAAACGGCACGGTCCCGCTGCTGGTCACGGTGTAGGTGAAGCTGACCTGATCGATATTAGAGATATCGATATCCAGGATGGGCGCATTCGCATTGGCCGGTGTGGCATAGGTCAGCTCAAAAATGCTGAACATCTCACCGGGATTGGTCGACAGCGTGGGCGAGGCCGGGACGCCATTGGTGACCGGAATGCCCGTGCACGCACCGATGAACATCGCCACCACCCCGGACTGCAACTGCTGCCCTGTCGGCAGGGCCACGGTCACGGTCGTGTCGGCGGGGGCGCCAGCCTTCGGCGCCGTCAGAATGTTCAGCAATGTCGTGAACTGCCCGTTGGCCGACGACGGAAACGTCACATAGGCCTTGGTCGCGAAGTCCCAATATTGCCAGTTGCCGGTGCCCGGATCCTGCCCGTAAAGGGCAAGCGTAAAGTCTTTGTTCAGCACATCGGCTGGAATCACAAAATTCCACGACGGAAAATCTGTCGTGGCTGCCGGTTCATTGGTCATTTTGACCTCCTTAGGGCATCGATATATGACTAAGGCGTCTTTAACGCCGATATAAACATATCATCAGAACCCGCCCAAGGCGATTGCCAAAGAGAAACTGGCCATAGTACTGTTCACGTACCAACCCTGTCGGCAGGGACCATAACCGGCCGGCGCGACCAGTGGGTTTTGGCATCCGTAGGGGCGTGAATTGTCGCATGGCCCATAGCGGGTAAGCCGCAGCAAGACTTGGCCGAGCCAAAGAGAGGGCATGGAAAGTCATGGGCGCTCTCCCCATACGCCGCGATCGCCTGGCCCGCGCTGCGGCCATGGGGCTGGCCGGCCTGCTGGCCCTGCTGTCCGTCATTCTGGTGGCCGATCTGATCAGCGCGACGGGGGCAGCGGCGTGCGGGCAGCCCGATGCCGGCAGCCACTGCTATCCGGGGTCACCGCATGCGGAGGGGCCGATTGAAGGTGCATGGAATTACAACAGCAAAAGCCTGTATCTGTTTGCCGGCGGTCTGCATCTGACCTTTGTGGTCACGGCCATGCTGGCCATGATCCGCTGGCGCAGCCTGCTTGGTATTCTTCTGGCCGTCTGTCTGCTGGCCGCCCATGCCATGACCCATGCCTGGGCGGATCAGGCGATCGGCAGCCGCCCCGACATCATCGAGCTGTCGGACCTGCCAAAGCTGCTATAGCCGCCCCAGCCGCTCCACCAGCAGGTCAAAGAACCCATCCGCATCGGCCTTCAGCATGAAGAACACGTTCCTCGGGCGCTGGGTGATGCACCAGCGGTCGACAACCGTCTGGCCGATGGTCAGGGCAGAGGCGGTTTCCACCTCCACATTCACCTGCTTGCCCTGGAACAGGTCGGCCTTGATCAGCCAGGCGATGACGCAGGGGTCGTGCAGGGGGCCGCCATCGGTGCCGTATTTGGCCTCGTCATATTGGCGGTAGAAATCCAGCATCTCATAGGTGACGCGACCGACCGCACCGGGAATGGCGCGCACGCGGTCCATCCGGGCCTGGGCGGTGAGGACCTGATGCGTGACGTCCATGGAGAACATGACGATATCGACGCCGGATTTCAGGACGATCTGGGCCGCATGCGGATCGACGAAGATGTTGAATTCGGCCACCGGGCTGCTGTTGCCGCCTTCAAACTGCGCCCCGCCCATCAGCACGATGCGCTTGATCCGTGATGCGATGTCGGGCGCACGGGTCAGGGCGGTGGCGATGTTGGTCAGCGGACCCAGGGGGCAGAGGGTAACGGTCCCCGCCGGTTCGGTGCGCAAGGTGTCGATGATGAAGTCAACCGCATGCTGTGCCTGCAACGGCATGGTCGGCAAGGGCAGGTCCGGCCCGTCCAGGCCGGTATCGCCATGAACCTCCGGCGCGGTATGCAGGTCCAGGAACAAGGGGCGGTCGCAGCCGGCGAAGACCTTGATATCGGGGCGGCCCGACAGCTCACATATCTTACGGGCATTGATTTCGGTATGGGCCAGGGGCGCGTTGCCGGCCACCGCCGTGACGCCCAGCACCTCGATCTCATCGGGAGAGGCAAAGGCCAGCATCATGGCGACGGCGTCGTCCTGTCCGGGATCGGTATCGATGATGATGCGTTCGCGTGCCATAGCGGCCTCCGTTGGTCCAATCGCCGTCTGATATCCCGAAAAATCTTGAGCGGGAAGGCCTGCGCCTGTTTTATGCGCCGCAACCATGACACGACGTATCGCCATCTTTGATTTCGACGGCACCCTGGTGGGGGGTGACAGCCTGTTGCCCTATCTGGGCCGGGTGGCGGGGCGCATGCGCTCCGGCCTGGTCTTCGCCCGCGCCATCCGGGCGGGACTGATGAGTGCGGGGGCCAATCCCGATGATGATCTGCGCACCCGCATCAAGGCCGGGATGCTGCGCCGGGCGCTGACCGGTGTGCCGCTGTCGGTGGCGCAAGGCGCGGCGGAGCGGATGCGGGGCTGGCCGCAATGGCATGAACCCACCCTGACCGCCCTGAAACGCCATGCCGATGCCGGCGATCTGGTGGTGGTGGCCACGGGCGGCCTGTCGCTTTACATCCCCATCCTGCTGGAAGGTCTCCCGGTTGATCGTATCCTGGCCACCGACATGGAAGTGCGGGGCGGCGTGCTGACGGGGGAAATGCAGGGCGGGAACTGTGTGCGGGCCGAGAAGGCGCGGAGGGTGGCGGCCCTGCTGCATGAGGCGGGACCGTTCGAGGAGAGCCATGGCTATGGCAACCGCCCGTCCGACCTGCCCTTTCTGGCGCTGATGACCCATCCGACGGTGATCGCCACCGTGCCCAGAAAGTAATGGTGCGATAGAAGGATCACAGGACTTTGCCTTGCCGGCTTTGTCACTGCGCCTATATGCTGGTTCGATAGCAAGTTTGGAATGATTCCAGAAAGTCCTGATCCCGTGACCGTACCAAAGACCGCCCTTTCCCGCCGTCATGCCCTGGCCCTGGCTGGTGCCGGGTTGGTGTCGGCTGGCCTGCCGGTACGGGCGGCGGACAAGCCGGTCCTGCAGGCAACAACGGGACAGGTGGCGGAGTTGCTACGTGCCGTGACCGGGGATACGGCCATAATCAGCAGCCTGATGGGCGAAGGGATTGATCCCCATTCCTATAAGCTGACGCGGTCGGACACGGTGGCCCTGATGAAGGCCGATGCCGTGTTCCATTCCGGCCTGTTCCTGGAAGGCAAGATGGCCGAGATGCTGGACAAGCTGTCGGCGGCCAAGCCGGTGCATGCGGCAGCCTCTATCCTGCACAGGGATAAGCTCATCCATCCCGACGGGGCCGATGGCCATCCCGACCCGCATGTCTGGATGGACCCGACCCTGTGGCGGCTGGCCCTGCTGGGTGTGCGGGACAGGCTGTCCAGCCTCTATCCCGCGAATGCCGCGCTCTATGCCGCCAATACGGCCAAGGCGGCGACGGAATATGAGGCGCTGCACGATTATGCCGGCACGGTGCTGGCATCCGTACCGGAACAGCGGCGCGTGCTGGTCACCGCCCACGATGCGTTCTCATATTTGGGCCGGGCCTATGGCTTGTCCGTCGTGGGCATTCAGGGGATCAGTACGGAGTCCGAGGCGGGGTTGCAGCGCATCGAAAGCATGGTGTCGCTGCTGGTGGAGCGCAAAATTCCCGCGGTTTTTGTCGAAACCTCGGTGTCCGATCGCAATATCCAGGCGTTGATTCAGGGGGCGGCGGCCAAGGGGCACAAGGTGGCCATTGGCGGCTCGCTTTATTCCGACGCGATGGGCGCGCCCGGCACCTATGAGGGGACCTATGTGGGCATGATCGACCATAATGTCACCACCATCGCCCAGGCCCTGGGCGGCACCGTGCCGACGCGCGGGTTCCAGGGCCGGCTGGCGGCGGGTTGAGGGGCGGAAACCATGCTGCAACGGCTGTTGAGCGATAATTTCATCCCCAGTGCCGATGCCGGCGTCGGCGCGCTCGCCGTGTCGGGGCTGTCGGTGGCCTATCATCAGCGCCTAGTGCTGCGCGATGTCACCTGGACGGCGCCGGCCCAGGGTCTGGTGGCGGTGGTCGGGCCGAACGGGGCCGGCAAATCCACCTTTCTGAAGGCGGTGCTGGGTCTGGTCCCGGCGCTCACCGGCACCATCGAGGTCTATGGACGGCCGCTGAAGCGGCAGCGCGCCCTGATCGGTTATGTGCCGCAGCGGGAATCGGTGGATTGGGACTTCCCGGTCAGCGCCCTGGATGTCGTCACCATGGGCCGTTACGGCCTGATCGGCTGGGGCCGGCGCATCACGGGCAGGCACAAGGCCGCTGCCTTGCAGGCGCTGGACCGGGTCGGCATGGCCGATTTCGCCCATCGCCAGATCGGGCAGCTGTCGGGCGGGCAGCAGCAGCGCGTGTTCCTGGCCCGCGCCCTGGCGCAGGAGGCGCGGCTGTACTTCATGGATGAACCGCTGGCCGGCGTGGATGCAGCGACGGAACAGACCATCCTGGCCGTCCTGCGCGACCTGGACGCCGAAGGCCGCACCGTCATTTGCGTGCATCATGATCTGCAAACCGTAGCCGAAACCTTTGACCATGTGCTGATGCTCAATGGCGGGCTGGTCGCCACAGGGCCGGTGCGTGAGGCGCTGACGGAGGAGAACCTTCGCCGGGCCTATGGCCAGCGGGCCAGCGGGCTGCTGCTGGGTCCGCGCTGATGGAGATGGTGGGGCATAACACGCTGGTCGTGCTGCTGGGCGCTACCGCGCTGGGGCTGGCCGCCGGCATGGTGGGCTGTTTCATGGTGTTGCGCCGCCGCGCCCTGGTCAGCGATGCCCTGTCCCACGCCACCCTGCCCGGCATTGTCGCGGCCTTCCTGACCGGCATGGCGCTGGGGATGGAGGGGCGGTCGCTGCCCCTGCTGCTGACGGGGGCCGCCATCAGCGGGGCCATCGCGGTCGCCACCATCCAGGCCATCAAGCGTTGGACCCGACTGACCGAGGATGCGGCCATCGGTTCCGTGCTGTCGGTGTTTTTCGGGGCCGGCGTGGTGCTGCTGTCGGTGGTGCAGGAACTGCCCGCCGCCAATGCCGCAGGCTTAAAGGGCTTCATCTTCGGACAGACGGCGGCCATGCGCACGGGCGAGGCGCTGGGCCTCAGCGCCCTGGCTCTGCTGGCAGCCTGCATGGTCTGGCTGTTCTTCAAGGAATTCCGCCTGCTGGCCTTTGATGAAGGGTTCGCGCGGGCGGCAGGATGGCCCACGGGGCGCATTGATATGGCGCTGATGGCGCTGGTCACCCTGGTCACCGTGGTCGGGTTGCAGACAGTCGGTTTGGTCCTGATCATCGCCCTGCTGATCACGCCCGCCGCCACGGCCCGATTCTGGACCGACGATCTGTCCCGGATGCTGATCATCGCGGGCGGCGTGGGGGCCGTGTCGGGTGGGGCGGGGGCGATGCTCTCCTCCCGCTTTGCCGATCTGCCGGCAGGGGCGGTCATCGTGCTGGTCGCCACCAGTCTGTTCTTCATCAGCCTGATCATGGCCCCCTCGCGCGGGCTGCTGGGCCGCAGCATTCGCCGCGCGCGGATGCGCCGCGCCCTGCTGGCGGGGGAGCTGGTGGGATGAATATCGATGCCACCACCTTCCTGACGGTCGATCTGCCGGCCCTGCTGGCAGCTTTGTTCGCCTGCCTGTCCTGTGCGCTGGTCGGCAATTTCCTGGTACTGCGGCGGCAGAGCCTGATGGGCGATGCGATTTCCCATGCCGTGCTGCCCGGCATCGTGGCGGGGTTCATGGTGGCCGGCACACGCGACACGTTCCCCATGCTGGCCGGTGCCTTGACCGCAGCATTGGTGGCCGGCGGGATGATTGAGCTGGTGCGCCGTCTGGGCCGGGTGGAGGCGGGGGCCGCCATGGGCGTGGTCTTCACCGGGCTGTTCGCGCTTGGCGTCGTGCTGATCGAACAGGGGCCGGCGCGACAGGTCGATCTGGATGCCGATTGCGTGCTCTATGGGCAGCTGGAAGCCATTTTGTGGCTGACGCCTAAAGGCTGGGCCGATCTGGCCGATCCCGGCATCTGGGCCACCCTGCCCCGGCAGGTTCTCCAGCTGATGGCGGTGTTCGCCCTGTGTCTGGCCATTATCCTGATCTTCTTCAAGGAGTTCACCCTGGTCAGCTTTGATCCCGGCCTGGCCGACACGCTGGGCCTGAAAAGCGGGCTGGTGCAGCAAGGGATTGTCGTGCTGGCGGCACTGGCCGCCATCGCGGCGTTTGAGGCGGTGGGCTCCATCCTGGTCATCGCCATGCTGATCTGCCCCGCCGCCACGGCCCGGCTCTATACCGACCGGATGGGGCCGCAGGTGGCGCTGTCGCTGCTGATCGGCGGGGCGACGGGGATCGGCGGTTACGGGCTGGGCGCCTTCGGGCCGTCGCTGCTGGGCTATGACATGGCGGTGAATGCGGCCGGGTCCATTGCCGTACTGTCCGGGATCATCCTGGGGCTTTCCATTCTGCTGGCCCCACGCTATGGCGTCATCGCCCGTCAGATGCGGCGGGGGATGCAGGGAGCGGCGGCGTGAATTCTGTTCAGTTATACTTTGTTCCCTCAATCGCCGGGCGCCGCCCTCCGGCGGCTTGGCTCACGGCGCATGGGCGCCGGGTCGGCGGTCGCCGCCCCTCACCGGCATGAGACGAGAGCTCATGCCGGTGGAACTGTCATACATCGTGCTGGGCGTGACGCCAGCCACGGCGGCGGCGTGCCGGGCGCTGGCGGGCCAGGGCGGCTGTTTCACGATCATGGACATAGATCAGAAGGCGGGACACCGGCTGGTGCTGGAACTGAATACCGGCAGCCGGGGCCGCGCCATCTTCATCCCCGGCAATCCGGAAGATGACGGCGACCGGGCCGATGCCATGGCCGAAAATGCCCGGTGCTGGCCGGACCAGACGGCCCTTATCCTTTCGCCCGCATCGCCTTGACCCCGTCCAGGAT
>CALRNG020000185.1:0-7360 GCA_943369495.1 Rhizobium sp. Q54 | reverse complement strand
ACGGGCAACCAGTTCAAACAGCCATAGAGCGCCAGCATGGCGGCAAAGAACCCAGCCCACAGGTGCCAGGTGGTGGTGCGCAGCGTGGCGGACAGAAGCTGCGCCATACTGCCCTTGCCGGCGGGCGCAGCAGCGGCCTTGAATATTGTTTCGCTATCAAAATGAGTCTGACCCGACAGCCGGTTCATCACGGCCCGCAAACGCCCTGCCCGATCATCACGCAGGGCCAGGAACTGGGGTGATTCCGGAAGCGTTATGATCATGATCAGGGCCAGCAGCGCCGGTGCCGCCCCGCCCAGGATGAAGCAGGCACGCCAGCCGAAGGCGGGGATCATCCAGGCGCAGAGTGCGGCCCCCAGCATGCCGCCGATGGGCACGGCCACGATCACCAGCATGACGGCATAGGAACGCCAGCGCCGTGGCATCCATTCGGCCACCAGCGCGGTAGCATTGGGTACTGCCGCGCCTAAGCCCAGACCCGTGGCCAGCCGCAGCAGACCCAGGGCCATGGGATCATCGGCCAGGGCTGACAGCGCCGTCATGGCGGCGAAGAACAAAACCGCCCCGATCAACGCGGGACGCCGCCCGATCCGGTCACCCATGCTGCCGCCCAGCGCCGTACCCGCCGCCATGCCGGCCAGCGACGCCGCCAGCACCGGCCCAAACGCCGACCGGTCCAGCCCCCATTCAGCCAGCATGGCGGGGGCAGCCAAGGCCGCCAGCTGGATGTCGAACCCGTCCAGCACGATGATGCCTGTCACCAGCAGCAGGACCAGCACCCGCAACCGGCCAAAGGGCAGGGTTTCCAGCGCCTCGTCGAGATCGCGGATCATGGGGTTCCCCAATGTCAGTCAGAAAAATGGGGCCGGGCCGCGTCACGCGATCCGGCCCCGGAAAGGGCATGCGTCATGCCGTACCCGACCTCAATCCCGCGGCGGCCAGGGCGTGGCCGGCACACCGGATTTCACCGGCCCCAGCAGCGGGCTGGACAGGGCATAGAAGCCGTGATTGGTGAACATCCAGATGATGTTGCGGTCATATTCGATATAAGTGCCGAAGGCCAGATTGCCCTTCACGCTTTCAAAGATCTCATCATCCTTGGGGAAGCGCGGCACGTAATAGCCCGCGATGGTGGGCTTGGCTGGGTCCTTCACGTCGAAGATCTGGATACCGGCATTATAGAAGGCATAGATGGCAAGTCCGTCACGCCCAAAGCCCGGCTGGGTATGGTAACCGGGTCGCTTGGGCCCGAAACTGCCGCGACGCTGGCAGAAATCGGTGAAGGAAGCTTCCTCGGGCGGGGTCGGGCGCGGGAAGGTGGAGATGATCTTAGGCTGTTTCAGGTCGCGGACATCGATGGCGTAGATATCCTTGTATGGCTCAAAACACTCATCATTCATGGGATAGCCGTTGAGGAAGATGACGCCCGTCTTCTCATACTGGCTGAGATTGACATTGTCGGCTTCCGTCCCGGCGAAGCTGGGCGGCAGCTCCAGATGGCCGATGATCTTCATGTGGGCCGGGTCTGAAATATCCAGCGTGTAGAGGCCCAGGCCCGCCATGGCGGCAAACGCCACCGTGCCACCCTTTTCCACCGGCTTCGGGATGAACAAAGGCATGCGCGCCCCCATCCAGGAGGTGCGGTTACCGGCACGCGGGTTCTTCAGATAGGCCGCCTCATGCGCGGCATCGCCAACGATCTGACCGGGGGCGGCAAAGTTGGACAGCCATTTCGGATTGGCCGGGTTCGACATGTCCCAGCCCTGATAGCCGGGGCTGTAGAGATAATCCTTGTACTCGGCCAGCGCGTAGGTGTCGTCGGGTGCTGTCGCCAGGAACATGTATTTGCCGCCATACCAGGCCGGCACGTCCAGCGATCCCGACCCCTGCTGCTGCCCGATGGGGGCGGCGGGGTGGGCGATATCGGTGGTGCGGGTGGCGATCAGTTCCCACTGATCGGGCAGCGGGCCGTTCATGGCATAGACCTTGAAGCCCTTCAGGTGCCCCGCATGCCGGATGGCATCCACCTTGTCGGGCTGGCTGCGCTTATCCTCCAGGATGCCGATGCGCGACACCTCAAACGACTGCACCATCACATATTTGCCAAGGGCGGCGTTCCATTGCATCGACGCCGCGCCAATACCATCCCCGGCGGGGAACGGGTCCTTCTCCGGCGTCGGCCCGTCCTTGCCCCAATCGGAACCCTTGGTGGCCAGCAGTTTGGCGTCACGCGGATCGGTAATGTCGAACACCTTCAGGTGCCGACGGTTATAGACATACAGGATCCGGCGGTCGCCGAAATCGACGATATTCTGCCATTCATGATAGGGCGAGGCGGAAAACGGGTAGAAGGCCTCCACCTTCATGTTCAGCGCATAATCCTTCTGATCCCAGTATGTCAGCTGCCCGTCGAAGCTGGGCGCGCCATGCACGGCTTCCGTCGCCTTGGGATGCACGAACTTGCCCGTCTTGGCATCCATGCCCCAGGTGCCGGGGGCCGGCATGGGCGGCATCTTGTCGGGCGTGATGTCGTACCAGCGCTGGATGATGGGATCGCGGATATCGATCTTGGCCGGTTCGCCGCTGGCAAGCGCTGCGCCCGACAGCAGGGCCAGGGCCGCACCCAGGGTGGACAGGCGGAAGGCGGATTTCATGGGCGCACTCTCCTCGACTTGAAACCGTGGAGGGAGGGGGCGGACGGCACGCGCCCCGTCCGCCCCCTGCCCCATCAGAACTTCACCTTCAGCGTCACGCCATAGGTGCGCGGCGGGGCGTAGGAGGCCAGGACGGAGCCGATGACGTCGGTCTTGCCCGCCGTATACAGCTTGTCCGTCAGGTTCTTGCCCCACAGCATCAAGTCCCAGGCCCCGTCATCGGCCACAACGCCGACACCGGCATCGATCAGACCATAGGACGGGTTCCAGGTGCGCACACTGTTCTCATTCTCGAAGAAATAGCCGTCGGTCCAGCTGTAATCGGCGCGGATCAGGCCATTGACCTGTTCATTCACCGGGAACTCATATTGTCCGCCCGCCGACAGGGAATGTTTGGGCGTGCGGCGCAGCTTGTTGCCCTTCAGGTTGGTGGGCACAGGCCGGGAGCAGAAGCAGGACGGATCATAGCGCAGGGCCGTGCTGATCAGATCACCCGTGATCTTGCCATCCATCAGGGCATAGGAACCCGACAGGGTCAGCCCCTCCACCGGCACCGCCAGCAGCTCCAGTTCCAGCCCCTTCACCCGCGCCTTACCGGCATTGGCGATGACATTGTCGGGCGGCAGGGAGCTGCTGAAGATCACATATTGCTGTGTCTGCAGATCCTTGTAGTCTGCGATGAAGCCGGTCAGGTTCAGACGCAGGCGGTTGTCCAGCCATTGCGACTTGATGCCCGTTTCATAGTTCCAGGCGAATTCAGGATCATAGGGGATGGCCGCCTCGGTCGGGTTGTTGGCATTCTCCCCGTTCCAGCCGCCGCTCTTGAAGCCCTTGGCGACGGTGGCATAGAGCATGACATCGTCATTGGCCTTCCATTGCAGGGTGGCGCTGGGCGTCCAGGCGGACCAGCTCTCCTTGTCCCCAGACGTGAACGCCCGGGTGGGCCGGCCCTGCGCATCCTCGAAATCCTGACCCAGGAAGTCACCAAAGGCGGCGCGAGCCACCGTGAACTTCTTGATATCCTTGGTATAGCGCACTCCACCGATGGCCTTGACGTTGTCAGTCACGGCCCAGGTGCCCTCCACGAAGGCCGACCAGGTGTCGCCCTTGGCGGCGGTGCGCGCCGTCTCGCGCCCTTGTGCGAAGTAATCGACGAAGATGTAGTCGGCATCCTCGTTGCGGTCGATATCCTCGCCCATATAGAAGACACCGGCCATGACATTGAACGGACCGTCAAAGTCGGAGCTGTAGCGGAACTCCTGGCTGAAGGTCTTCACATCCTCGGTCTTGGCGTTGATGTAGAAATCATCATTGAACTTCGACCGGTCGATCTGCCCGAACTGGATGCGGCCATTACCGTCGCGCAGCAGCTTGTCCATGTCCAGGTATGAGCCGGCGTCGTTGTTCTTGTCCTCGAACGTCGCATCGCGATAGCCGGTCAGCGCGGTGATCGACCCATTTTCCAGGCTCCACACCGCCTTGACGCTGGCGCCGCCCACATCGGAATGCTGGCGCCCATCGACATTGTTGGGACCCTTGCGCGGGTCGGGGTTCTTGAAGGGCACATTATGGGCCGACGGGATCACCATGTCGATCCAGCGCCCATCGCTGCGCCGGCGGGAGAAATCGGCCGATGCCGTCACTTCCAGGGTTTCCGAGGCAACCAGCCGCAGCGCGCCCTTCACCCCCATGGAGGACAGATCCTCAACATCATTCTTGGTGAAGCTATTGTAGGCAAAACCGTCGCGGCCACGGGCGGAGAAGGCGATGCGGCCATAGAGATTATCGGCCAGGGTGCCGCCGGTGGCGCCCCGGAATTGCAGGAAACTGTGATTGCCGACCGACACCTCGGCCACGGTATCCTGATCCTCGGTCGGCTGCTTGGTGATGAAGTTGACGGCACCGCCCACGACATTCTTGCCATAGAGCGTGCCCTGCGGCCCGCGCACCACCTCGATCCGTTCAAAATCAAACAGTTCCAGATTGGTGCCCTGGGCGCGGGACAGATAGACATCATCCAGGAAGAAACCCACGGCGGGGCTGCTGGCCGCACTTTCAATATCGGTGCCGATGCCGCGGATGAAGACGTTCGGCTCCGTCGCGTTGTCGGCATTCATGGTGAAGCCGGGCACGCGGTTCACCACCTCCAGCACATCGCCGATGCCGGCGCGGGCCAGCCCTTCGGCGGTGAAGGCGCTGACAGAGACGGCGGCATCCTGCAGGCTTTCCGCCCGCTTGCGCGCCGTCACCACGATCTCTTCCAGCATCAGTTCCTGCGACAGCGCCGGCAGGGCGGTGGCAAGCGCAGCACCGGCCAGAAGCACGGCGCGCAGCGTGTGATGAGACTTGGTCATGTTCGAGACCCCCTGTTCCATTCGGTTTTTATCCGCATGGAGTGCCGGCCCGGTGGGACCGAAGGACCGCGTACCCCGCCTCACCCGTTGGGCGGGGATCAGGTGCCGGTAAGATCGGTCCGGCCCGAGGGACAGTCCCTGGAGGCGGTCTCGAATATTGCGCATCATGCCGGTCCCGGCGGACAGTCTTTTCAACTGCGCACCATGGTGTGCTTGCTGCCGGAACACCCTTCGGTGCCGGCCTTTCCGCCCAGGGATCGACGAATTTTGTTCACGTCGCGGTCTGCTCCTCCATGTGTACCCATCATAGGAAGGGGGAGCATAACAGTAATATACTGAAGGGGCCGTCCGTTATGCCGGGTTTGTTATAACGGGCCATCCCAGCACGCTATGACCGGTCCAACGGCGGTCAATCTCTACCAATCTGGACAAAGGGCTTCAGCAACAGGCATCGGTTTTTGCGTTAATCATGCATTTGCGATGTTGCTTTTAAAAGTCAACTTCATATAATTGGCAAAATTTTTAAGGAGAATGAAAGATGATATGAGAGCAATCACAGGATTTGTTTCAGATTTTGCAATACCTGAAACAAAATACACTGAAACAATTGAAATGAAATGCAGGGCTGGGGAGAGATTTCCTCGCCGCCTTCCTTTCAATTATCCTAAAATTCGGGATGCAACTGGAAACCTGCCGGAAACTCCGATGCGGGAACCACTATTCCTGCGCAATAATGGTCCGTGAAATGGAACGACAAGGCATGTTCAGCCTGGTCACCTATCGGCGACAGCATGATGAGATCCGATCCTGCCTTCATCTGTTGGGGGAGGTTGCTGAAGAGGTGCAAAAGCCCCAAAGCGCGCGTCAGGCGGCGGCGCTGCTGGCCTCCATCTCTTCATTGGTGCTGCTGCATCTTATCGCGGAAGACCATTTCCTGTTCCCGTCCCTGACCAATCACGGCGATCAGAATGTGCGGGCCATGGCCACCCTGTACCTGCGGACCGGCCGCGACCTGCGGCAGGATTTCAGCCGCTATGCAGAGCAGTGGGGCGAATTGCTGATCCATGCGGAGCCGGAGCAGTTCCGCCGCGAGACAAAGGAAATCATGGCCCGGCTTCACCACCGGATCGAGCAGGAGGATCGGAACCTCTATCCGCTAATCCTCGTCTGACCATCCCATCAATCCACACCAACCCGTGCCCAGGGCGGTCCAGCGAATGGACCGTCAAAGCCTGCGCGTGCCCTGACCATTTGAGAGATTCCGATGCGCTTCCCCATCCCATACCTGTCGCGACTGTCGATCCCTTTGCGTTTGTTGATCCTGGTCTCGCTTCCCACCCTGTTTGGCGGGGCTCTTGGTGTTGTGATCTTGTGGGACCAGGCCGCCAAGGTACAGCGTGCGACCGACCTCCGGGAAGTGGCCGTCCTCTCCGGATATGTCGCCGACGTGGTGCATGAGCTGCAAAAGGAACGGGGCAGTTCATCGCTCATGTTGGGCAGCAATGGCGACCCGGCTGAGATTGCGCGACTGAGCGCGCAGCGGCAGGTGACCGACCGGATGCTGGACAGCCTGCATGCCCATCTGCGCATTCCATCCTTCACCGATCCCCGCCTGCGCCGCCGGCTGGATTCGGCCACGAAGACGCTGGCCAACCTGTCAGACGTCCGCAGCCGCGCCGACCGCCTTGAAGGTCCGGTCACAGCCGTGACAGGCGTCTATACAAAGTTCATCCGGAACCTGCTGGATGTGGCGGCCTATCTGCCGACCCTGTCGGGCGACAATGCACAGATCGCGGCGGCGTCATCGCTGGTGGCGCTGGGCGAGGCCAAGGAACGGCTGGGACAGCAACGCGCCTCCGGGTCTGCCAGCTTCCGCGTGGGCCGGTTCGATCCCGCTGCCCACCAGCAATTCATGCATATTGATGGCGAACTCCGCGCCCTCTGGGCCCAGATGCTGTCCAAACTGACACCAGCCCAGGCGGACCTGTTGGCAGCGACAGTCAGCGGCCCCGCTGTGGAGGATGTGAAACGGATGCGGACCATCGCCATCGAAGCTGGCTATACCGGCGATACAAAGGGCATCACGGGCCGGCTGTGGTTTGATCAAACCACGGTCAATATCGATCTGCTGCGGCGCGTGGAACAAAGACAAGCCGACGATCTCGCCGCTGCGGCGAAGGGTTCGGCATCGACGGCGTGGCTGCGTCTGATTTTGGCAATCGTGGCCATACTCGCGATCAGCGCCGCCAGTCTGGCCGCCGCGCGCCGTATCGGCCTGTCGATCACCCGGCCCCTGGCCGATCTGGAGCACAGCATGACCCGGCTGGCCCGTCGTGACTGGTCGGTGGAAAT
>CALRNG020000184.1:0-7366 GCA_943369495.1 Rhizobium sp. Q54 | reverse complement strand
GCGCCTGGCTGATCCGCTCGCAATCACGGCAGCTGACCTTCTCCCGCACGGTCTGGATGATCTTATGGGAGGCGGGAACGCGCTCGGCACTCTCGGTCACCGTCTCCCCCAGCCGGGACAAGCGGGAGGATCCGCAGCACGGGCAAGTGGTGGGAGCCGGGATCACCACACGTTCGCGCGGCAGATGGTCCGGGAACGGCTGGCGCGAGGGGCGCTTACGGGCAAAGGCCGTCACGCTGGTGGTCTGGGCCGCCGCCTGTTCGGCGGCCAGCTCATCCTCACTGGCGCTGGCCTCCAGCTCCTCCAGTTCCAGCTCCAACTGGTCCAGCAGCCGCGCCTTGCGTTCCGATCGTTGACCATAGAGTTCCCGCTGGAGCTTCTCGATCAACAGTTTCAGGGCGGCGATCTGGGCCCGGGTATCCGTCTCCACGGCCGTCAGCTTTGCCTGCGCGGCAGCGGCCAGTTGCTCCGCAGCCAGGGCCTTGGCCTGTGCTTGGGCCAGCGCTGCACGCAGAGAAATAAGGTCATCGGGCGGGGCATTCATAGGCCCGATTATACCAGGAAATCCGCAGAAATCCTCGCTTTCCTAAGGGGATCGCGCATTTCCCCAACCCCGCGACCCTATCCGGCCAGGGCGGGCCGCGCCGTATGCTGGGGATTTCGCCAGTCGATTCCGTGCAATAAATATGCGAACTGCGGACCCGATATCGCAACACAGCCGCCGCTGGGGGCGGGCCAGATGAACCGTCCCCGCTCCAGCCGCTTGACGTAAAGCGACATGCCCACCCCGTCATGCCACAGGCATTTCAACAGCGCGCCGCTGCGGCCCCGGAACACGTAAAGATCACCGGCGTGCGGGTCCCGGCCCAGCCCCTGCTGTACCTTCAGTGCCAGCGAATTCATCCCACAGCGCATGTCAGTGACCCCGCCAGCCAGCCACACTCGCACATCCGATGCAACCGGGATCATGAGCACCGCCCTCTAACCGCCAGGGCCTTCAGCACGCTGACCGCCAATGCCGGATCAACAGTACCCTGCATCCGCACGCACGTCCCGCCAGGCAGCGTGACCTCCAGTATCGCGGGCACCGCCGGGTCCCGATCAACCGCCGGCTCGGTGCTGATGGGCGGCGGCAGAACTGACGCTGCCGGGCTATCATCCAGCGCCACAGTCACCGGCAAAAAGCCTGTGTCCTCACCCTCCGGCTCCCCGGCAACGGAAAGCTCGCGCCGCCAACGGTACAACAGGCTTTCATGCACACCCAGCCGCCGTGCCGCCGCCGTCACCATAACCCCCGGACGGAAAGCCTCTTCCACAAGACGGGCCTTCTCGTCCCGGCTGTAGAACCGGCGGCGCTCCGTGCCCGTCAGAAACTCCACACGCCGGTAAGACATGACGTTTGCTACTCGTTTGCGTCCGCGCGATGACGCGCCACACAAGCATCAGCACATCCAGCAGGCCCTATAAGGCGGCCCTCACCGTAGGCGTACGAACAGCGCGCCACTGGCAAAAGAATGTCGCAAATCATGAATGCGGACATCGTCCAGCCCCGCCCGTTGCCGGATGCGCCGCCATGGTGGTTGCAAATCTGTTAGTCTGGCGCCCTCCTTTGTGCCCGTTATGACCCACGGATTATCCGGTAGCTTCGGATTGGCGCGCAGGATGGCAGCGACACTATCGCCGAACAGAACGACTTTGGACCCCGTTTTGGAATCCGGTAGCCTGAACGCCTTGGCCTGCCAATCAGCATAGGCCCATTTCAAGGTCATGATTTCGCCAAGCCGACACCCAGTCAGCATCAGCAACCGGATGGTACCGATGACGGAAACCGGCTCCGATTTCGCTGTTTCCAACTCGGCCAATGTCCCTCCCAGTGCTGCATATTCGTCCGCGTTAAGGAAGCGCCCCCGCTTCTCCTCCGGGAACTTCTTCACATGCAGACAAGGATTGCTGCCGTCAGGTCGAAGTCCCCATACCTCAGCCAAATTGAACATCTTGGATAACACGCCAAGGGTTCTGTTGGCTTGGTAGGGGATGTGCCGCGGCGAATGGCGGAGTTCCGCAATATCCCGGCGGTGGATGTCCGTGACCCCGCGGGTCCCGATCTTGGGATTGATGAAAAGCTCTACCGACCGCCGATACTCATACTGCGTCGAAGGCTTGCAGCGAACGGCGACATGCTCTTCCAGAAACCGCTCCCCCAGCGCCTTCATGGTCGGGGCCTTCCGCGCCTGATCGAGCTCCTGTGCCGGATCACGCCCGTTTTTTGCTTCAGACAGGATTTCATGCGCGCGCGCCCGCGCAAGCTCGGCGGTGACAGGGCCGTGTTGACCAATCGTGATGAACCGCTGTTGCCCGTTGATCCGGCACTTCACGACGTAAACCTTGCGACCCGTCGGATGAATGCGGACGCCGAACCCCCGTAACTCGTCATCCCAGACCACCTTCAGGGTCGGACCGGCAGCCGCCGCATCCACGGAACGTTTGGAGAGCTTTGCCATCATCCATCTCCAGAAACACCGGAAGCGCCATCCTGGTGCTTAGTATCAGCCACCACATGAGATAAAATCGGAGTCCAAACCGCCCTGGCCGAGGCCATCCAGTATGCGCTCGACCGCTGGACGGCACTGCTGATCTATACCGGGGACGGCCGGATCGGCATCGACAACAACCCGGCCGAACGCTGCCTGCGCACCATTGCCCTGACGCGGAAGAATTTTCTGTTCCTGGGCTCCGAGGCCGGCGGCAAGCGGGCGGTCGATCTCTATACCGTGCTGGAGACGGCCCGGCTCAACGGGCTGAACCCGGAGGCCTGGCTGGCCGGTGCCATCGACCGCATGGCCAGGGGCCACCCGATCAACCGCCTGGATGAACTTCTCCCCTGGAACTGTCGGGAACCGGCGCTACAATCGCCGGCATGAGCCAGGCCGACCCATCCCCCGGTGCCACATCCTTCCACGAGATCGCCACCCTGCGCATCGAGTTGAAGGACAGTGATCCCCTGATCTGGCGTGAACTGGAGGTGCCGACCTCCGTCACGTTGAAGGTGCTACATGACATCGTCCAGGTCGCCGTGGGCTGGTTCGAATATCATCTCTGGGAATTCACCCTGGACGACCGCCGCTATGGCCTGCCATCCGACGAGGATTGGGGAACCGGTTCTCTGCACGACGCCACCAAGGTCCGCCTGCGCGATATCCTGAAACCCCGCCGCACCTGTATCGATTACGTCTATGATTGCGGGGACAATTGGGAACACCGGCTGATCATCTCTCACGTCCGTCAGGGCGATCCAGACACAGGATATCCCCGCTATCTCGGCGGGGAACGCAATGCACCGCCGGAGGATTGCGGCGGCATCCCAGGGTTCTACGACATGCTCACCATCCTGGCCGACACAGACCATCCCGATCATGCCGAAATCGCCGAATGGCTCAACGAGTACGATCCCGACACCATTGATGAAATTACAATGCAATACGCTCTCAGCCGCATCGCAAACCGCAGAAACGCCGTAGCCAAACACCTCAAAAACAAAAAAGACAGGGGGAACAGCCGGCGCTTACTGCGGAGCAGGGGTGCCAGCCGAAGGACCTTCTTCCTTAAGGTAGCATGGCGCGGAGCCGCCATTCCTTGGGCGCCGATAGCGCCGAACCCCTGGCGTTGCCCTACACGTCCTGCAACCCGGCGCGTTCGCGCACGGCGTCAAGAGGTGAAGGGTGGGAGACTGGCGGCCATTGCGCCGCTGAGCAACGGGGCGGTCGGGGGAGCTACACGTCGATCAGCTTCAGCTGGACCGCCCGGACGGCCGCAGCCGTTCGGTTGCTGGCGCCCAGCTTCGACATGGCCGCCTTCACGTGGGTCTCGACGGTCTCGGTCGAGATGTCCAGGATGGCTGCGACGGCCCTCGTGGTCTTGCCGCGGGCGACCCAGGAAAGCACGTCGCGCTCGCGGTCTGTCAGCCGGGCCCCGACCAGCGGCATGCCGTCCCCGTCCAGCGCCCTGAAGCCTTGCGACGGGTCGGGCCAGACGAAGTCGACCGCCCGCTCCTGCCAGTAGAACATGAACACGTGCAGTTCGTGGCGGTGCCGCGCCATCATGGCTGCGAACTCGGGTCGGGGCTCCGCCCAGAACAGGGCAGTCAATGCCGACCGGGTTCGGCCAAGCCCGTCCACCGTGTGGAAGGGCAGGACGTACCCTTCCCGGTAACCGTGGTCGTGCGCGGCCTCCATCGCCAGGAAGGCCAGCGGCTTGGGGCCCGGCCGACGCTCCGGCAGGGCGACGTCGCCCCAAACGAAGGGCAGCCGCCGGCGCCGCGCGGCCGAGACCATGGGGTCGGCATCGACGAAGCCGTTGTCCTCGTAACAGCGCTGCCAAGCCTCTGGACAGGTCCCATGGAAGAACGGCCGTGCCGCGTCCGGTCGTCCCGTGTCGAGATGGTTGAAGCTTTGGAAGCCGAACCTCGCGATGACGCGCTGGAGCAGGTCGGTCAGCTCGGCCAGCGACTTGGCCCGCTGGACTTCGCCGATCAGGAAATCGAGGTCGAGCATGCTCTAATCCTCCCCAAAAACCGGGATACACCGTTCAGGCGGCATTGCCCGATCATCCATCGTCTTCAGACTATGGAGGGGCGGCAATGCGCGCAATGATTGATGTAGGCCGTCAGATATCGACAGGATGCCGGTCCGTGGCGTTCACGGCCGGAACGCATACCGACCTGGCTTGGAAGACCCAGCAGCTCCGTCGGCGCATCTTCGTCGAGGGCCTGGGCTGGACGCTTTCGGTCGACCGCTCGGGACGCGAGCGGGACCAGTTCGACCGCAAGGATACGATCTACGGGGCCGTCGTCGAGGACGGATGCCCTGTCGGATGCTGGCGGATGCTCCCGACGCTCCAGCCCTACCTGCTCGGCGACGTCTTTCCCCACCTGGCCGCAGGCCGACAGCTGCCGCGGGATGCCGTGACCTGGGAGATATCGCGTTTCGGGGTGGATCCGTTCCACCAGCAGCCCGACATGGTCTTCAGGGAACTGCTGGGCCTGATGATGCGCTTCGCGGCGGCCAACGGCGTCGCGACCATCGTCGCCGTCACCGACGAGGCCTTCCACAAGCTGCTCGGCCGCGCCGGCCTGAAGCTGTTCAGATACCCGGGCGCTGACCGGTCGGAGGGGGGCGCCCGCGGCGCGATCGTCGCCGGGGGGCTTCACCTGGCCGAACAGACCCATCCCCGTTACCGAAAGTTCGCCCAACTGGCGCAGGAGGCCGCCTGATGATCCGACACCCATTCTCCGACGTCCGCCCGTTCATGGCCCATTCCCTCGGCTTCACCCTCGACAAGGGGCTGGCGGCAGCCGCGCCCCTGGAAAGGCTCAGGCTCGGCCTCGCACCGGTCTACCTGCTGACCGACCCGGCCTATGCCAGGGAGGTGCTCACAGCACCGGAGGACCGCTTCGCGAAGGGCAGGCACGTCGCAAAGCTCAAGGCCGTCGTGGGCGAGGGCGTGCTGACGGCAACCGGCGAGCTTGCCCGCAAGCGCCGGCAATTGGCACACCAGGGGCTGCGCGCCGAGATCCTGGCGCAGCGGTGCGAGGCCCTGCAGGCAGTCGCCGCGGCGGCCGCGTGCAGGATGGCGGCGGTGGAGGGACCCGTCGCGATCGGTCCCGCCATGGCTGCGCTGGCCCTGCGCATGATCGCGGTCGTCCTGTTCGGCGAGGAGGCCCTGGACGCAGGGGACGAGGACCGGCTCATCGCGGCCGTCTCGCTGATCGAGGACGACATGGCGGCCGGCTTCTGGCGGGCATTCACGCCGCCATGGACGGCCGCACGGGAAGGAGCGCGGCTGAAGTTCGCCCTGGCCGAACTCGACGCGGTCGTCGCGAAGGCACGGAGATCGTCCCACCCGGGCAGCATCGTATCCGTGCTGGTGGAGGCGGGCCTTTCCGACGGCGAGATCCGCGACGAACTGCTGACCTTGCTGCTGACCGGGCACGAGACGACGGGTTCGGTCGCGGCCTGGTTGTTGCACGAACTGGCGCGCAGGCCGCAGGTATGCCGGGTCATCGCTGCCGAAGTGGCCGCCGCGGCCACGGCAGGCGGCGTTGTACCCTACGACGCCTGGCGCCGTATGGACGTCACGACGCGGGCCGTCAACGAGACGCTGCGGCTCTACCCTGGTGCGTGGTGGTTCTCGCGCGAAGCGACCGCCGACACAGAGCTTGCGGGTGTCCGGTTGAGAAAAGGCTCGACGGTCCTGGTCGCGCCGTACTTGTTCCATCGCGATCCGCGTTGGTGGGATGGAAGCGGCGACCTGTCGACATGGCTTGCCGACCGAACGCCGCCGACGGCGAAGCACGCCTTCCTGCCGTTCGGCTACGGCCCCAGGGCCTGCGTGGGAATGGCCGTGTCGTTCCTGGAGCTCCAGATCATCGCGGCGACCTTCGCGTCGTCATTCAGCATGGAGGCGGCCGGACCTGACGAGCCGCGACCGGTCGCGTCGGTGACGTTGCAGCCGGATCCGGGATTGGCCCTGCGGTTGATGCCTTTCGACAGGCTCAAGGCGGCGGCGTGACGAGGTAGGCACCGGGCGGAGCCGATCCCATCCGGACGTTGCCGGAGCGAGGCCCAGGGCAGGGCCTCCGGCGCGGGGACGAAAGGGGCGGCCATTCGTGCGGCGAGATGCCGTGCGTCCCCCGCGGCAAGCCCGGTGCCTTACACTTCTGGGAAGCCCTAAAACATGAAAAATCATACGACCGCCCGTCGTGGTCCCGCCAGCGCCAATTCCCCGGCGCCAACGGTGTCGGAAGAGACGAAGTTCGGATGGGCGGGTATTTAAGCGCCCAGGGTCGAGAGGTGACGGGTGGGGCAATGTGGCGGGCAATTTGGAATCTGGGTCAAATAATGGTGCAGCCCGGCGTGGCTGAAGCAGCGACTTACTCGTCAAACTACAGCCCTGTCACCTTCCGGCTTGGACTCTTGTTGCCTCGTCGGCTCAGCCTCACACTTCCGCGCGCATCAATCGTCGTAACGTCGGATATCGGCAGGATTCCAGACAGCGCCGGCCGGGCGGCGGGGCTTGCCTGGCTTCGTGTTCGTGGAGCCCGGCGGTCGGCCGCGGCGGCGCGGGGGCGCTTCTTGCTCATCCGGGATCGCCGGCGGGGCCACCCCGGCCACGACGGGTTTCGGCGTGGGCTCAGGGGCCGGCGCTGGCCTCGTCATGGCGGCATCGACAGGCTGGTCGATTGTGTCGGCTTTCCGGTCCGGCTCAATGGCCCGCAGCAGTGCCGAGACCGTGTCGGCGACCTCAGGCGGCGCGCCACGCCAGGCCCTGAGCAGATCCAACTCGCGGCGGGACAGGATTCCGGAAAGTT
>CALRNG020000183.1:0-7393 GCA_943369495.1 Rhizobium sp. Q54 | reverse complement strand
AGTTCCGGGGCCACGATCTTGCCGGTCTGGCCGACCTGGTAATCATTGGGCACGAAACCGGCATCCACCGCCGCACGGCTCGCACCGACTGCCGCGCCCAGCTTGTCCGCCAGCTTGTCCAGCATCGGGAAATTGTCGCCCGACTGCATGCCGCGCCCGCCCGAGACGATGACGCGGGCAGACGTCAATTCCGGACGCTCCGACTTGGTCAGTTCCGCCGACACGAAAGCCGACAGCCCCGCCTCGCCCGTGCCGCTCAGCGTCTCGACCACGCCAGACCCGCCGGCCTCGCTTGCGGCCTCAAACGCGGTGCCGCGCACCGTGATCACCTTGATGGCGTCGCTGGACTTGACCGTGGCGATGGCATTGCCGGCATAGATCGGGCGTTCGAACGTGTCACCGTCGATCACGGCGCTGATCTCGCTGATCTGCTGCACATCCAACAGGGCCGCCACGCGCGGGGCCAGGTTCTTGCCGAAGGTCGTGGCGGTGAACAGCACATGGCTGTAGCCACCTTCCTTCACCGCAGCCACCACCAGCGGCGCGAAATTCTCGGCCAGCGGGTTGGCATATTCAGCGCCATCGGCGACCAGCACCTTGGCAACGCCCGCCGCCGACGAAGCGGCCTTGGCGGCGTCGCCCACGCCCGTACCGGCCACCAGCACATGCGTCTGCCCACCGATCTTGGCGGCGGCCCCCAGCGTGGTCAGGGTCGGCTTCTTCACCGCACCCGTGGAGGGTTCGCCAACAACCAGAATGCTCATGTTGCGTATCCTTGGGAATGCGTTGCAGATCAGATGACGCGGGCTTCGTCGCGCAGCTTCGCGACCAGTTCGGCCACAGAGGCGACCTTGACCCCGCCCTTGCGCTTGGCCGGCTCGACTACCTTCAGGGTCGTCAGGCGCGGGGTGATATCCACGCCCAGCGCGTCCGGGGCCAGCGTCTCGATGGGCTTCTTCTTGGCCTTCATGATGTTGGGCAGCGAGGCATAGCGCGGCTCGTTCAGGCGCAGGTCGGTGGTCACCACCGCCGGCAGCTTCAACGACACCGTCTCCAGCCCGCCATCAATCTCGCGCGTCACCGCCACGGTGCCATCGCCCGGCACCACCTTGGACGCAAACGTCCCCTGGCCCCAGCCCAGCAAGGCGGCCAGCGCCTGGCCCGTCTGGTTGCTGTCGTCATCAATGGCCTGCTTGCCCAGGATCACCAGATCGGGCGCTTCCTTGGCCACCACAGCCTTCAGCAGCTTGGCCACGGCCAGCGGCTGCACCTCGGCATCGGTCTGCACCAGAACACCCCGGTCGCCACCCATGGCCAGCGCGGTACGGATCGTCTCCTGCGCCGCCGCCGGGCCGATCGACACGACCACGATCTCCGTCGCCTTGCCCGCTTCCTTCAAGCGCACGGCCTCTTCAACCGCGATCTCGTCAAACGGGTTCATCGACATCTTCACATTCGCAAGCTCGACACCGCTTCCGTCGGGCTTCACGCGGATCTTGACGTTGTAGTCAACGACACGCTTTACGGCGACTAGGACTTTCATTGGCGATCCCCTCGCATGATAGCCGGCGGTGGATGGTCCCCGCCTGTTCACCCTGGCTTTCAGCCATTCATTCAAATCTGGGCCTTAAGATTGGGCAATCAATGCCTGCCGTCCAGCCCCGTCAATTGCGGCGGACCTTAGGATTGCTGCACCGCACATGTCAATAGTGTGCGTCCGGTAACGTCGAAACGTAATTTCATTACCAAAAGCACGCGATACGACCGGCCATTCATCTTCCCTTTACGTAATGGGAAGATATCAGCCGCGCGGTGGATTTCAAGGGGGTTTTGCGCAGGTTGAGCGGGTTCAGCCCGGCGTTTCTCCGCGCGTCAGCCCAGGCACCCACAACACATCGGCGGCCCCCTTGTCATTGACCCAGCGGCCAAGGACGAACAGGTGATCCGACAGGCGGTTGATATATTTCAGGGCCGGGGCGCCGACATTCTCCGTCAGGGCCAGCTCGGTCATCTCCCGCTCTGCCCGGCGCGCCACAGTGCGCGCCTGATGCAGATAGGCGGCGGCGGGGCGACCGCCGGGCAGGATGAAGCTGTTCAGGGGCGCCAGCTCTTCATTCATGCGGTCAATTTCCGCCTCCAGCCGGTCGACCTGAACGTCGACGATGCGCAGCGGCGGGTAGGGCGGGTTCTCCATTTCCGGCGTGCAGAGATCGGCGCCCAGATCGAACAGATCATTCTGGATGCGGCCCAGCATGGCATCGGCCTCGGCCAGGATCGGATCATCCTTGGCCGCACCCGTGTGCAGCCGGGCGAGGCCCAGAATGGCGTTCGCCTCGTCCACGGTGCCATAGGCGGTGACGCGCAGGGCATGCTTGGGCACACGGGCACCATCGCCCAGCGACGTCTGTCCCTTGTCGCCACCACGGGTATAGATGCGGGTCAGGCGAACCATAGCGCTACCTGCTGTCGGGGAGGGGTCAGGAGGCCATGAAGGCCAAGGCGAACAGCACGACAGCCGCCACCTGCAGCCGGATGCGCCACCACATCAGCTTATTGCCGTATTTGGCGTTGAAATCGCCGCCGCGCGCCATGGAGAACAGCCCGATCACCAGCACAGCCAGCGTGGCGATCATGGCCAAGACCATGAGGAAGATCATGAAACCGCTCATGCCCCACCATATAGCGCGGGACCGTCCCGTCGCCCAGGGGCAATCCGAGACAAATCGTTGGACCCTGGGATGGGACTTACCGTTCTGTTTCTGATATGACAGGCCACGGCACCGCAGCCAGAAGAGCTCATGTCCTTGTCATCTCCGCGCCAGGCCGGCATCCCCTTCATTCTGATCACGGTCCTGCTGGATGTTTTGACCTTCAGCCTGACCATCCCTGTCTTCCCCTCGCTGATCCGGCAATTCGCCGACAGCGAGGCGTCGGCGGCATGGTGGATGGGCGCCATGATCGCCAGCTTTTCCATCATGCAGTTCCTGTTCGCGCCCGTGCTGGGCGCGCTGTCGGACCGATTCGGGCGGCGCAAGGTCATCCTGGCCTCCATCGCGGGTATGGCCATTGATCAGCTGTTCATGGCCTTTGCCCCTGGCCTGATCTGGCTGCTAGTGGGCCGGATGCTGGCGGGGCTGACGGCGGCCAATGTGACGGCGGCCAATGCCTATATCGCCGATGTCAGCGGGCCGCAGGACCGGGCCAAGAATTTCGGCATGATGGGGGCGGCCTTCGGCATCGGCTTCATCACCGGGCCGGCCCTGGGCGGGCTGCTGGGGGAGATTGACCTGCGCCTGCCCTTCATGGTGGCCGCCGGTCTGGCGGGCCTGAATTTCCTGTACGGCATGATGGTGCTGCCCGAGTCGCTGGATCCTGCCAACCGCCGCGCCTTCAGCTGGGCGCGCGCCAATCCGGTCGGGTCGCTGCGGGCGCTGGCCACGCACCCCGCCGTTCTGGGCCTGGCGGCCAGCCGCACCTGCATGGTGCTGGCCTTTGGCGTGATGCAGATGGTCTGGGTGCTCTACACCACAAAGCGCTTCGGGTGGAGCGAACTGGATAACGGCCTGTCGCTGGCCGCCGTGGGTCTGACCACGGTCCTGGTCCAGGGCGTGCTGATCGACCGGATCGTTAAAAAGCTGGGGGAGCCGCGCACGGCCCTGCTGGGCATCGGCCTGGAATCCACGGCCTATGTCGGCTATGGCGCGGCCAGCAGCGCTGTGGCCTTTTCCGCCTTCATCCCCGTCCACGCCATAAGCGGGATCAGTTCGCCCGCGATCCAGAGTATTGTGGCGCGTAGCGTGGGGGCCGATGAACAAGGCTCGGTGCAAGGCGCCTTTGCCAGCATGCAGAGCCTGACCTTCATCCTGGCCCCGCTGATCGGGGCCGAACTGTTCGAAACGTTCACGGCAGAGGGGGCGACGATCGCCATCCCCGGCATGCCCTTCTATTTCGGCGCCGCCATGCTGGCCCTGGCCGGGCTGGTCGCCGCCTGGGCCATGCGCCGGGTGCCGGCGCCCAAACAAGCTGAACCGGTGACGGAGGCCGCCTGATGGTTGATCCTGCCTGGGCACCCGGCTTCCTCCGCCATATCCAGGCCTGCAACCGGCATGATCTGTCGGGCTTCCGGCCCTTCAGTATTGCGGGCGTGACGGTGGGGCAGGTGCGGGTCAGCTTCATGGAACGGCTGCTGGCCTTGGGGCCGCCCTTCATGCCCGATGCCGGCGGCATCTGCCTGCATCCCGGCCTGACAGATGCCGTATCGCGCACGCGCGCCGTGGCGGCTGCACTGGACCGGCTGGTGGCGGACGGGGCAATTCCCAAACTGCGCCGGGAAATGTATGCGGTCGCCGATGGCTGGGGCCGGTCGACCCTGATGGAGCTGGACCGCGCGGCCATACCGTTTTTTGGGGTCACGGCCTATGGGCTGCACGTCAATGGCTTCGTGCGTCAACCCGACGGCCTCCATCTCTGGGTGGGCAAGCGCGCCATGGACCGGGGAGTGGCGCCGGGCCAGTACGATAACCTGGTGGCGGGCGGACAGCCGGCGGGGTTGAGCCTCGCCGACAATCTGGTCAAGGAGGCCTGGGAAGAGGCAGGGCTGCCGGCGGACATGGCGCGGCGGGCGGTGCCGGTCGGGGCCATCACCTATCTGATGGAACAGGATAAGGGGCTGAAGCCCGATGTGCTGTTCCTCTACGACCTGGAACTCCCGCCCGACTTCGCGCCCCGCAATACCGATGGGGAGGTGGAGCGGTTCGAACTCTGGCCCATCGCCCGCGTGGCGCAAAGCGTGCGCGACAGCGATGACTGGAAATTCAACGTCAACCTGACGGTGATCGATTTCCTGATCCGCCATGGCTGGCTGACCCCCGACCATCCGGAATATCTGGCGCTTTGTCGGGGATTGAGAAGGTGACCTGACGGTCACCACCGTTTTGCATGCGCCCTCACGCGCCGGGCGCCGCCATCCGGCGGCTTGGCTTGCGCGCCCATGGGGGCGCGGGCGCTCAACGCGCCAACCAACCGGCACGGGATGCCGGCTGGTATTTGCACCTCGTCCCTTTACAGCCCCTTGGACTTCACCAGCTCGGCCAGATTGACCTCTGAGCGCGCACCATAATGGGTGATGATCTCACCGGCGCAGATGGCGCCCAGCCGCGCGCAGTCGGACGGGCTGCGGCCCTGGGTATAGCCATAGAGGAAGCCGGCAGCGAACAGGTCGCCCGCCCCCGTCGTGTCCACGACCTTGGAGACTTTCTCGGCCGGGACCGAGTAGGTCTCTCCACCCACCAGGACGGTTGCCCCCTGCTCGCCCCGCGTCAGGACGGCCACTTCGACATGGCTACGTGCCTCGGCGGCGGCGCTGTCGAAATCCCCGCCGAACAGCGCGACGATCTCGCTCTCATTGGCGAACAGGATGTCGACATGGTTCTTCACCAGGTCGCGGAAGCTGTCCAAGTGACGGTTCACGCAGAACGGGTCGGACAGCGACAGGGCCACCTTCTGCCCGGCTTCATGCGCCAGGGCGGCTGCCTTCAGGAAGGCCTGCTTGGCGGCCGGCGGGTCCCACAGATAGCCTTCCATGTAGGTGACCTTGGAGGATTTGATCACCACCGGATCGATATCGTCGGGCGTCAGGTCCAGGCAGGCACCCAGGAAGGTGTTCATGGTGCGGTGGCCGTCCGGCGTCACCAGGATCAGGCAGGAACCCGTGGGCTTGCCGTCGGTCAGGTCGGGGGTGTCGAACACGACGCCGGCAGCGCGGATGTCATGGCGATAGACCTTGCCCAGCTGATCATGGGCGACCTTGCCCACGAACACGCCCTTGCCACCCAGCGACGCCAGGGCCGCCATGGTGTTGCCGGCCGACCCGCCCGACATTTCCAGGCCCGGACCCATCTTGGCGTACAGCGCGTCGGCCTCTTCCGCGCTGATCAGGCGCATGGCGTTCTTCACCAGGCCATTGGCGGTCAAAAACTCTTCGTCGGCCTTGGCGATCACATCGACGATCGCGTTACCCAGACCCACCACATCATAAACAGCCGCCACGAATGGCCTCCACAAAACGATCAGAATTGGCGCGGAGTATAGGCAGACCGCGTCTTGCGGCAAGTGCCCATGCATCCCCATATGGATAATACCCACGGTCAGGCGTCATGACCGTGGGTACGGCGGCGACTGCCGCCGCGCCGCACATGCGGCGTCAAGCCAAGGGCGCGGATGCGCCCGCCCGGCGACTGAGGGTGCGGGCGATTGGGGGATGTATAGATGATCCGGGAATTATCGCGTGCCGTGGGGCAGTTGCCCGACCCCGCCTTTACCCGTGTGCTGATCCTGTCCGCCTTGGGCACCATTGTGCTGTTCGTGGCCCTGCTGACGGGGTTCGGATGGCTGCTGGCCCATACATCCCTGTTCGATATCGGCTGGGTGGAGACGGGTATCGACCTGCTGGGTGGGGTGGCGGGTCTGGCCTTGGCCTGGCTGATGTTTCCCGCCGTCATGGTGGCCGTTTCCTCCACCGTGCTGGACAGCATTGTTGATGCCGTGGAACGCCGCCATTACCCGCATCTGCCAGCACCGCGCCGCATCCCTGTCTGGCGCTCCGTGCTGGAGGGGTTGAAGTTCTTAGGCCTGATCGTGCTGGCCAATCTGCTGGCGCTGCCCTTCTATTTCGTGCCCGTGGTCAATCTGTTCGTCTGGTTCCTGGTGAATGGCTACCTGATCGGACGGGAATATTTCGAGCTGGTGGCCGTCCGCCGGCTTAACCCGATGGGGGTGAAGTTCCTGCGCAATGAGCGGCGAATGGGACTTTTTGCGGCGGGCGTCATTATCGCCTTTCTTTCGTCGCTGCCACTCGTCAATCTGCTGGTGCCCGTGCTGGCGGCGGCGTTCATGGCCCATCTTGTCGAAGGGATGCGGCGTGATCTTCCCGCCGCCGCATCTGTGTGAACCCCGCCTTTAGCCGATGAGATACAGGGGGCCAGACGATATGTTCCGACGCCAGAGACCGCCCGTGGCCCCGGCCACGCCCACCCCGCCCGAACCGCCGGTGCCGCAGGTGCCCCCGTCGGATGCGGGGGGGAGTGCCGCCGGATTCCGCCCGGCGGAACCGGCGGCGGCAGCCACCCCTTCCGCCACGATTGAACCCGGCACCGATACCGGTTCCCAAACCAGCCCGAGGACGACGATGAACACGCCTTTCTCCACCCCGCCCGGCGGCCCGCTTTCTTCTGCCGCCCCGTCGTTGAAGACGGAGATTCCGCGCCGCGTCGTCGATATCCCCAACAGCCCGCCCAAGCGCGTCGCCCCTACCGGTGTGGAGGGCAACAGCCCGTCCACGGCAGAGATGCGCAAGCTGATCGTGGGTCGCGATATCAGCCTGTCGGGTGAGATC
>CALRNG020000182.1:0-7403 GCA_943369495.1 Rhizobium sp. Q54 | reverse complement strand
CGCGGTGCGGAAATGCCCCAGATTCAGGCCCCAGCAGTTGAAATCGCCGGCAAAGCTGAAGCGGGTGCGTTCCTGCCGCAGGGCCATCTCCGTCATGCCCACCTGTTGTGGCAGGCGATAACGCAGGGCCACGCCATCATCATAGGCGCGGATGATCACGTCCAGCTTCCGGCCGGGCGCGTCCTTCTCCGCCAGACTGACCGTCACCTCGTTGAAATGGTCGCGTGCGGTGGAGACCTTGCCGGCCACCAGCCGATAGGTGCTGTCACGGGTCCGCGTTGCTGTGCCGGTGACGGTCAACCCGCCGACCAGGGCTTTGCGCTGCCCCTCCAGATCCAGCCCCAGGATGGAGGGCGCGAGGATCGCCACATCGCCATAGCGCACGGCATAGGTCAGCCGCTCGGCGTTATCCTGATCAATGCGGACCACCACCTTGCCATCGGGCGAGGTCAGGTCGATGGGTGCCGCCGCCGCAGGCGCGGTGCTCAGCAGCAGGGTCAGCGCCAAGGCGCGCAATCGGCTCATTCTTTCCTCCCGGTTGATTTCTTGTTTCGGTCTCAGACCAGTCCACGCCCGTTCAGCCGCAGGGCCAGCATGGGTGTTGTGTTGGGCTGCGCGGGCAGGGTGATCTCCAGTCCCGCCGCCGTCTGCCGGAAGGGCAGGGGGATACCGTCACGGCCCAGCAGGTCCACCCGCTCCACCACGCCCTGACTGTCACCCGCCAGGCTGGTCACCATCAGGCGTCCGTCCGTAGGCCATGCCATGGCCAGCACATAAAGCGCCCCCGCCTTGGTGGTGAAGCGTAGGTCGGCGGCGGTAAAGGGTGCCTGCTTGGCCTCATCCTTGGCGAACTGCGTCGGCCCCTCGCCAAACTGGCGCCATGGCCTTGTGCCGAAAATCGCCTCTCCGTTGGTCGCGGTCCAGGCGGCCAGCCCGTCCAGGAAGCGGATTTCCAGATCATCCAAACTGCCATCCCCGCGTAGCGGCACCGACAGCAGCAGATTGCCATTCTTCGACACGATATCCGACAGGCTTTGCACCACCTGGGTGACGGATTTATAGCCGCCGCGGTCGTAAAGCCCCCGGTCGTAATGCCATTGCCCGATGCAGGTGCAGGTCTGCCAGGGATCGGGTCGGATATCGTCCACGACGCTGCGTTCATGGTCCTCCACAATGGCCTTGCGCTGCCGTTCCTCGGCCAGACGCTTGCCATTGACCACCACCTCCGTCCGCCCGCCATGCCATAGCCGGGACAGGTTGTAGTAGCGGGCCACCACATCCAGGCCGACCTGACCAAAGGGCAGGCCGTAATTGTCGAAATAGACCAGATCGGGCCGGTACTTCTCAATCGCGTCCAGGGCGCGCAGGTACCAGGATTTCACAAAGGCCGGGTTCGTCGGTGGCGGCGTTTCCAGCCACTGCCCGGTATGGGCGTCGTGCCAGTCATCCATGGATTTGATGGAGGTGAGGCCGGAAGGCGGTGCCATCATCGGCTCACCGTAAAGGTCCTGCGGGTCCAGCCCGTCCCACCAGGTGCCCTTGCCATCGGCCCGGGTCAGGCGGTGGGCGTCATAGCGCTGGCCGGCCCTCGGCCCCTCAGGGTCATAGCCATAGGCCGTCTGGAACCAGTGCCAGGCATGGGCGCCATGGTTGGAAATGCCAAAGCGCAGGCCCGCCTGGCGCGCCAGTTTCTCCCAGATGCCGACAATGTCGCGCTTCGGTCCCACCCGCGTGGCGTTCCAGGCGTGCCAGCGGCTGTCGAAATTATCGAAATTGTCGTGATGCTGGGCCATGGCCACGACATAGCGGGCACCCGCCTTCTGGTACCGGCCCATCAGGTCGCGCGGGTCCCATTTCTCCGCCTTCCAGCGCCCGATGATCTCCATGAAGCCCGTATCAGCCGGGTGGCCATAGGTCTTAATATGGTGATCGTACATGCGGTGACCCTGCATATACATGAAGCGGCCATACCAGTCGCCCGCCTCCGGCACACATTGTGGCCCCCAATGCGCCCACAGGCCCAACTTGGCATCGCGGAACCAGTTGGGCATGTGGTATCCGGCGGCCAGACTGTCCCAGTCGGGCTGGAACGGTCCAGGCTCCGTGGCCAAGGCGGGCAGGGCCGACAATCCAGCCGCCGGCACCGCCCCCAGAACTTGACGTCTTGTGATTTGCATCCCGTCGTTTCCCCGCCGATTTTCTTGATTTCGCACCGGGCAGCGCTTAGCGACATATTGATAGGATAAATCATTTATACACCCTTGCGCTCCGTCTTTGATAGCGCTATCATTGAATTAATAAAACAAACATCCGAATTCACACCGGGTGTGGTTGTGGGGGAAATCAGGCGCAGAAGGCGGCGACCAACGGGCCGCGCTGGCGCCTGTTGGGAAGGCGTCTAATGAAACTGCGCACCATCCTTATGGCCGGCATTGCCGGCGGACTGGTGGCAAACATGTTCGTTGCCACCGGTATCATTGCATCCTCGGTGCCGCCCGGCTCCGATGGCAAGGCTGGCATTGCCGATACCGCGCGCTGGCCCATGGTCAAGGCACCCAAGCTGACCGATGCCGCGACGGAGGCGAAAATCACCGCCCTGCTGTCGCGGATGAGCGTGGAGGAAAAGGTGGGCCAGATGATCCAGGCCGACCTTCCGTCCATCAAGCCGTCGGACCTGCGCGATTATCCGCTGGGTTCCGTCCTGGCCGGCGGTGACAGCGCACCCTTTAATGAGCCTGACCGCGCGGGCATCGGCCCCTGGGTTGAGACGGCCCGGGCGCTGCGCGCCGTGGCGCTGGAACAGCGTCCGGGGCATGTGCCCATCCCCCTGGTCTTCGGCATCGACGCGGTGCATGGGAACAGCAATGTCGTGGGGGCCACGTTGTTTCCCCACAATATCGGCCTGGGCGCTGCCAACGATCCTGATCTGATCCGCCGTATTGGTGCTGCGACGGCACTGGAAACGGCGGCTGCCGGCATCGACTGGGCCTTCGCCCCCACGCTTGCTGTACCGCAGGATGACCGCTGGGGCCGCACCTATGAGGGATATTCCGAAGACCCGGACCTTGTGCGCCGCTATGCCGGCGCGATGGTAACAGGGCTGCAGGGCGCCTATTCGGCTGTTGGTGCTGACAGCGCTGTCCAGAAGGGGCGGGTCGCGGCGTCAGCGAAGCACTTTCTGGGCGATGGCGGTACCACCAACGGGATCGACCAGGGCGATACGGCGGTAGCTGAGGATGACCTGATCCGCATCCATGCCGCCGGCTACCCGCCCGCCATTGAGGCCGGGGCGATGACGGTGATGGTCAGCTTCTCCTCCTGGCAGGGGGTGAAGATGCATGGCAATGGCACGCTGTTGCAGGGCGTGCTGAAGGATCGCTGGGGTTTCGACGGTTTCGTGATCAGCGACTGGAACGGCCATGCCCAGGTGCCGGGCTGCAAGGAGGATGATTGCGTCGCCTCAATCATGGCCGGCATCGACATGCTGATGGCGCCTTATGACTGGAAGGCGCTGTTTACGACCATGGTGGCGCAGGTGAAGGCGGGGACCATTCCCATGGCCCGCCTGGACGATGCCGTCCGCCGCATCCTACGCGTGAAATTCCGCCTGGGCCTGTTTGAGACGTCCCGTCCCGTAGAAGGCAAGGCCGACCTGCTGGGCCATGCCGACCACCGCGCGCTGGCGCGGGAGGCGGCGCGTAAGTCGCTGGTCCTGTTGAAGAACCAGGGTGGTATCTTGCCACTGAAAGCCAATGCCAAGGTCATGGTGGCCGGCAGCGGGGCCGATGATATCGGCCGGCAGTCCGGCGGCTGGTCCCTGTCCTGGCAGGGCACGGGGAACAAGAACAGCGACTTCCCCAATGCGCAGTCGATCTTTGCGGGTCTCAAGGAAACGCTGTCGGCGCAGGGGGGTGAGACCATCCTGTCCGTTGATGGCAGCGCCGGTGACAAGGTTGACGCCGCCATCGTGGTGTTCGGCGAAATCCCCTATGCCGAGGGGCAGGGCGACATCCCGACGCTGGAATACCAGCCGGGGGATAAATCCGATCTGGCCCTGCTGAAAGGCCTGCGGTCACGCGGCATCCCGGTGATTTCCGTGTTCCTGTCGGGCCGTCCCCTCTGGGTCAACCCGGAGATCAACGCATCCGATGCCTTTGTCGCCGCCTGGCTGCCGGGCAGTGAGGGCGGGGCCATCGCCGATCTCCTGATCGGGAACAAGGCCGGCACGCCGCGCCATGATTTCAAGGGTCGGCTGTCCTTCTCCTGGCCCGCCAATGCCGCCCAGGCTGTGCTGAACAAGGGACAGCCGGGTTATGCGCCGCTGTTCCCCCTTGGCTATGGCCTTGATTATGCGGGGGCATTGGTCCCCGTCCCGATTTTGCCTGAACAGTCGGGCGTATCGCCGGCGGCGGCCAACACCGATATCTGGTTCGTGCGGGGCCGCAACCCGGCACCCTGGAAATTCACCCTGCGCCAGGGGGCAGTGCAGGTGCCCGTCGGCAATGACGGCAGCGTCGTGAGGGTGGGCGAGGCCCTTTCGCTGCGGCCGGTTGATGCCGGCGGGCTGCAAGGCGCCGGGCGGGCCCTGTCCTGGACGGGCAAGGGCGATGCCGCCCTGACCGTCACAGGCGGACCCATGCTGGACCTGGACCGTCTGTCGCTGGGCAATGCCTTGCTGCTGGATTATCGCGTCGATCAGGCGCCGGCGGGTCCGGTGCGCGTCGCCGTGGGACAGGGGGCGGCCCTGGACCTGACACCCACGCTGACCGCGTCGCCCATCGGGCAATGGCGGTCGGTGAAGCTGCGCCTGTCCTGTTTCAAACAGGCGGGCGCCAACCTGAAAGCCGTTGAAACACCTTTCACCCTGGCTACGGGCGCGCCCGCCGGCCTTTCCATCGCGACGGTCAGGATGGTGTCGGACGTGTCCGACGCCATCTGTCCCGCCGCCATTGCACGTCCCTGATCCGGGGCGCGGCACATCGCATCCATCGGCATGGCGGTTCCATGCCGGTCATGGTCAAGAAATCAACAGGGGGGTATTAAGATGAGTGCAAGCAAGTCCCGCAAGGGCATTCGCCGTGGCGCGTCGCTGATTGCATTGACAGCGCTGTTTCCGCTACAAGCGGTGCTGGCCCAGACCGCTGATAGTGGTGGCCAGTTGGAAGAAATCATCGTCACCGGCATCCGCGCGCAGGTGCAATCGGCCCAGGCGATCAAGCAGAATGCTGAACAGCTGGTCGACAGCGTCACTGCCGTCGATATCGGGGCCTTGCCGGACCGGTCGGTGACGGAGGTTCTACAGCGTATCCCCGGCATCACCATTGGCCGTACCGCCAATGGCCGCGATGCCGACCGTCTGTCCATCGAAGGCAGCGGCGTGCAGATCCGCGGCCTGTCGCTGGTGCGCGGCGAGTTCAATGGCCGCGACAGTTTCGGTGCCAATAATGGCCGCGCCTTGGGGTTTGAGGATGTGCCGCCTGAACTGATGGCCGGTGTTGATGTCTATAAGAACCCGTCCGCCGACCTGATCGAGGGTGGCCTGGGTGGCGTGGTCAATCTGCGCACCCGCACGCCGTTTGACGCCAAGGGCCGCATCATCGCCGGCTCCGTCGATTACTCCTATACCGACCTGCGCAAGGAGGCGAAGCCGTCTGGCTCCGTGCTGTATTCCGACCGGTGGGAAAGCAACAAGCTGGGCGAGTTCGGCGTGCTGTTCGATGTCGCCTATTCCGAGCTGTCCACCCGTGCCGACACTTTCTCCGTCAATGCTTATCGCGAGCGTGTCGGCGCCGACCCGAACGCCACCAGCAAGCCCGGCAACTACATTGCCGGCGTGGCACCGGGCAAGACGGTCTATGTGCCCGATGGCTGGGGCTACCGCACCCTGGATTTCGAGCGGGAACGTTTCGGCGTGGCCGGTGTCGTGCAATGGCGGCCCGATGAGCGCTGGGACATTACGGCACAGTATCTACGCTCTGCCGCTGAACAGGCAGCCCTGGAGCATGTGGTGGGCCTGAATACCGGGTCGGCCAACGGTCCGGCGGCGGGCAGCAGCTTCACCTATGATGATCGCGGCTACTTCATCAAGGGCACCATCGCCAACCAGGCCGATGGCACCGGCACGACCCAGGATATCGACCTGCTGGACGCCCGCTGGAACCGCCGTTACTCGACCACCGAAGACGCTTCGCTGAACATCAAGTTCAATCCCAACGACCGCTGGTCCTTCAGCGGCGATATCCAGTATGTGAAGTCGAAGACCAAGGCGATCGACTTCACACTGTTCAACCAGATGCCGGGTGGCACCGCCGTGCCGGCCTCCACGCTGGACCTGTCGGGCGGCCTGCCCAAGGTGACCTTGTCCATCGCCGACAGCTACCGCAACAATCCCGCCAATTATTACTACAATGCCGCGATGGACAACCATCAGCGCAATCAGGCGGATCAATGGGCTGAACGGTTCGACACCGAATATACGTTCGACGATGACTGGCTGTCCTCGGCCCGGTTTGGTGTGCGCCACAACAAGCGTGAGGCGGTGACCCGTGACAGCAACTATAATTGGGGCTGGATCAGCCAGAACTGGACCAACGCCGGTCTCGCCACGCTGGATAAGGCGGGCTCCAAGGTCCCCTATTACAGTTATGGCGATGATGATTTCATGCGCGGGGCTGTACAGCTGCCGGGCAATTTCCTGGTCCCCGATGGCCGTCTGGCCAAGGATTATGTCAAGGGTGCCGCCGCTGTCCGCTCCATCCAGCTGGAACCGGACTGGGCAACGGGCTGGCGTCCCTTCAATGGCGATTACGAGGCGCAGACCGGCGGTGGCGGCGGCGTGAACCGCCAGTCGGAGGAAACCTGGGCCGCCTATGGCCTCGTCCGGTTCAGCAATCAGGTGAAGCTGTTTGGTGAGGACAAGGATGTCGATGGCAATATCGGCCTGCGCTATGTCCATACCGAAACCAACGGCCAGGGCTTCTCCGTGGTGCAGTCGGCCAGCTCACTCAATCTCGGGCCGGGGGCGGCGGCGCAGGATCTGGCTTTCCTGAACGGCGCCCGATCGACGATCGAGGGGGGGCGGACCTATGATTACTTCCTGCCCAGCCTGAATGTGCGGGTGAAGCTGACGGATGAACTGCAATGGCGCTTCGCCGCCGGCAGCTCCATCGTGCGTCCCGACCTTCAGCAGCTGCAGGCCACAGCCAATATTACCGCTGACGGCGGGCATCTGGTTGGTAATACCTGCCAAAGCGGTTCCGGTCCCGGTGATGTCAAGAACTGCGTCTATCAGTTCAAGGGCAATGCCGGTAACCCGGACCTGAAGCCCCTGCGCTCCAACCAGTTTGACACCTCGCTGGAATGGTATTTCGCGCCGACGGGCAGCCTAACGGGCGTGGTGTTCT
>CALRNG020000181.1:0-7423 GCA_943369495.1 Rhizobium sp. Q54 | reverse complement strand
GCCGTCGATGAGGGCACGCTGACGGAGATTCTGGTGCCCGAGGGTACCGAGAATGTGGCCGTGAACACCCCCATCGCCAGCATCCGTGGCGAGGATGAAGCGGCAGCGCCAGCGGCCGCACCGGCGCCCGTCGCCGCTGCAGCGGCCCCGGCCCCCGTGGCCGCTGCTCCGGTGGCGTCCGCACCCGCCCCGAAGGCGGCCCCCGCCGCGTCGGATGAGGATCACTGGTACAAGTCGACGCAGACCATGACGGTGCGCGAGGCCCTGCGTGAGGGCATGGCTGCCGAAATGCGCCGGGACGAGACCGTGTTCCTGATGGGTGAAGAGGTCGCCGAATATCAGGGCGCCTACAAGATCTCGCAGGGCCTGTTGCAGGAATTCGGTGAGAAGCGCGTCATCGACACGCCCATCACCGAACATGGCTTTGCCGGTCTGGCCGTTGGCGCGGCCTTCGGTGGCTTGCGCCCGATCGTCGAGTTCATGACCATGAACTTCTCGATGCAGGCCATCGACCACATCATCAATTCGGCCGCCAAGACGCTGTATATGTCCGGTGGTCAGATGGGCTGCCCCATCGTGTTCCGCGGGCCCAACGGTGCCGCCGCCCGCGTGGGTGCGCAGCACAGCCAGTGCTACGCCTCCTGGTACGCGCATGTGCCGGGCCTGAAGGTTCTGGCCCCCTACAGCGCCGCTGACGCCAAGGGCCTGATGCGCGCCGCCATCCGTGACCCGAACCCGGTCGTGTTCCTGGAGAATGAAATTCTCTACGGCCACAGCTTTGAGGTTCCGACCGATCCCGACTTCATCCTGCCCATCGGCAAGGCGAAGATCGAGCGGGCGGGCACGGATGTGACCATCGTCGCCTACTCCATCTGCGTCGGCCATGCCCTGGCCGCTGCTGAGAAGCTGGCCGCCGAGGGGATCAGTGCGGAGGTCATCAACCTGCGCTCCATCCGTCCGCTGGATATCGACACGATTGTCGAGAGCGTGAAGAAGACCAACCGCCTGGTCTCGGTCGAGGAAAGCTGGCCGTTCGCGGGCATCGGTTCCGAAATGGCTGCTGTCATGATGGAACACGCCTTCGACTATCTGGATGCGCCGGTGGTCCGCGTCTGCGCCAAGGATGTGCCGCTGCCGTACGCGGCCAACCTGGAAAAGCTGGCCCTGCCGCAGCCCGACGATGTCGTGGCCGCCGTCAAGTCCGTCACCTACCGCAAATAAGGCAGAGGGAGGCTTTAAGATGCCCGTTGATATCCTGATGCCCGCGCTGTCGCCGACCATGACGGAAGGCAAGCTGGCGAAGTGGGTGAAGAAGGAAGGCGACAAGATCAAGTCCGGCGACGTGCTGGCCGAGATCGAAACCGACAAGGCCACCATGGAAGTGGAGGCCGTGGACGAAGGTACGCTGGGCAAGATCCTGGTGGCCGAAGGGACTGAGGGCGTGGCGGTGAATACCCGCATCGCCATCATCTTGGAGGAGGGGGAGGACGCCTCGGCGCTCTCCGCTGCGCCGAAGGCTGCTGTGGCTCCTGCTGCTGTTGCTGCTCCGGCTGCGGCCTCCGCTCCAGCGGCTGCTCCGGCCCCGACGGCGGCGCCCGCCGCAGCATCCCATGGTGACCGCGTGTTCGCCAGCCCGCTGGCCCGCCGCATGGCGGCGCAAAGCGGTCTGGACCTGTCCGGCGTTGCCGGCACCGGCCCGCATGGCCGCGTGGTGAAGGCCGATGTGGAAGCAGCCTTGAAGGGTGGCGCACCGAAGGCCGCCGCTGCGCCGGTCGCCACGGCCGCCGCTCCGGTCGCCGCCCCGGCGGCTACCCCGGCTCCGGTCGCTGCGGCTGCTGCACCCAAGGGTGTGGATGCCAAGGCGCTCGCCGACAAGCTGGGCATGAAGTACAAGGTTCTGCCCAACAGCGGCATGCGCAAGACCATCGCCAAGCGCCTGACCGAAGCTTGGCAGACCATTCCGCACTTTGGTTTGGCTGTCGATTGCGAGATCGACAACCTGCTGAAGCTGCGCGCCGAACTGAACGCGAAGTCCGGGGAGAAGATCTCCGTCAATGATTTCGTGGTCAAGGCGGTGGCCGTGGCGCTTGCCAAGTACCCGGCAGCCAACGTGTCCTGGCACGAGGATGGTATTCTTCAGTACGAGAATGTCGACGTCTCCGTCGCCGTCTCCACCGATGGCGGGCTGATCACCCCCATCGTGAAGAATGCCGACCGCAAGGGCCTGGCCACCATCTCCGCCGAGGTCAAGGAACTGGCCAAGAAGGCCAAGGAAGGCAAGCTCAAGCCGGAAGAGTTCCAGGGTGGCACGTTCTCTGTGTCCAACCTGGGCATGTTCGGCATCAAGAGCTTCACCTCCATCATCAACCCGCCGCAGAGCTGCATTCTGTCGGTCGGTGCGGGTGAGAAGCGCCCCGTGGTCAAGGGCGACGCGCTGGCCATCGCCACCGTCATGTCCCTGACGCTCACCGTCGACCATCGTTCGGTGGACGGTTCGGTGGGTGCGGAGTTCCTGAAGCTGCTGAAGGGCCTGATCGAAGACCCGATCACGCTGATGCTGTGATGAATGGCCCCGGTCGCGACAATGCGGCCGGGGCATCCTCCGTCTCCGGGAGACTTGTCCGTGCTGTTCATGGTCATCGAGCATTTCCGTGATGGTGACCCGGACCCCGTCTATAGGCGGTTCCAGAAGCATGGCCGCATGTTCCCGGCCGACGGTGGTTTGGAGTTCGTCGGAAGCTGGGTGGATGCCACGGGTGGGCGCTGCTTTCAGGTCATGGTGGCGGACAGCCTGATCCCGCTTCAGGAATGGATGCTGAACTGGCGCGACATTGTGGATTTCGAGATCGTGCCCATTGTTCAGGGGGTTGAATTCTCCGCCATGATTGCCCGTCGCTTTGCAGTCCAGGATGCGGCGCCGGGACCAGAGGTCACATCGTGAACCCAGGTGCAGTGCGGCTGCGCGATGCCACGCCTGCCGACCTTGCCACTATCTACCGGTTCGTCCGCGATCTGGCTGAATACGAGAAGCTGGCCGATCAGGTCGTCGCGACGGAGGCGGATTTTGCAACGGCACTGTTCGGGGACAACCCCCGGGCCTTCGCCTTGATCATGGAAGTGGGTGGGGTCCCGGCGGGCTTCGCCCTATGGTTTTACAATTTCTCCACCTTCCTGGGCCGGCACGGCATCTGGATTGAGGATGTCTATGTCGCCCCGGAATTCCGGGGCAGGGGTCTAGGCGGCAGGGTGTTTCGCCATCTGGCCCAGCGGGCCGTGGCTGAGGGGCTGGGCCGCCTGGAATGGTGGGTACTGGATTGGAACAAGCCGGCCATCGATTTCTATCAGGGGATCGGGGCCGTGCCGATGGATGAATGGACGGTGCAGCGGGTGACGGGCGGGGCTTTGCTTCGTCTGGCCGGGCAGGCGCCACAGACAAAGGAAAGCTGACAATCATGGCCGAGAATTTCGACCTCATCGTCATCGGCGCCGGCCCCGGCGGCTATGTCGCCGCCATCCGCGCCGCCCAACTGGGCATGAAGACCGCCGTGGTGGAGCGGGAGCATCTGGGCGGCATCTGCCTGAACTGGGGCTGCATCCCGACCAAGGCGCTGCTGCGCTCCGCCGAAATCGCGCATTACATTCAGCATTCCCAGGCCTATGGCATCAAGGTCGAAGGCAAGGTGACGCTGGATGTGGAAGCCATCGTCAAGCGCTCGCGTGGCGTTGCCAATCAGCTCTCCGCGGGCGTCAAGGGCCTGCTGAAGAAGAACAAGGTCACCGTCCTGGACGGTTCGGCCAAGCTGTTGGGCGGCGGCAAAGTCGCTGTCACCGCCAAGGATGGCAAGGTGACGGATGCGACTGCCAAGCACATCATCATCGCCACCGGTGCGCGTGCCCGCGTGCTGCCGGGTCTGGAGCCCGATGGTAAGCTGGTCTGGACCTACAAGGAAGCCATGGTGCCGACGGCCACGCCGAAAAGCATGCTGGTCATCGGCACGGGCGCCATCGGCGTCGAATTCGCCTGCTTCTACAAGGCGATGGGCGTGGATGTGACCCTGGTTGAGGTGCTGGACCGCATCCTGCCGGTGGAAGACGAGGAAATCAGCGCCTTTGCCGCCAAGGCCTTCACCAAGCAGGGCATCAAAATCAAGACGGGTGCCAAGGTCGTGAAGCTGGACCGCCATGCCGACAGCGTGACGGCCCATATCGATGTGGGCGGCAAGGTCGAGACGGTCACCGTTGACCGCATCATTTCCGCCGTCGGCATCGTCGCCAATACCGAAGGGTTGGGCCTGGAGAACACCAAGGTCAAGCTGGACCGCGGTCACATCGTCAATGACGGCTATGGCCGCACGGACGAGCCCGGCGTCTATGCCATCGGCGACGTGGCCGGTGCCCCCTGGCTGGCGCACAAGGCCAGCCATGAAGGCATCATCTGCGTGGAGAAAATCGCCGGCCTGCCGCATGTGCACACCATGGACAAGTCCAACATCCCCGGCTGCACCTATTCCTTCCCACAGGTCGCCTCTGTCGGCCTGACGGAAGCCAAGGCCAAGGCCGCCGGGTATGAGATCAAGGTGGGCCGCTTCCCCTTCATCGGCAATGGTAAGGCCATCGCGCTGGGTGAGCCGGAAGGTCTGGTCAAGACCGTGTTCGACGCCAAGACCGGGGAACTGCTGGGCGCCCACATGATCGGCGCGGAAGTGACCGAGCTGATCCAGGGTTACACGATCGGCAAGACCGCGGAACTGACCGAGGCGGAGTTCATGCACACTGTCTTCCCGCACCCGACGCTTTCCGAAATGATGCATGAGTCGGTGCTGGCGGCCTACGGTCGCGCCATCCATTACTGATTGGTGCTGTCCTGCTGAAAAGCACAAAAGCCCCGCCGGTGTCCGGCGGGGCTTTTGCTTTCCCGGCTTGAGGGGTGGGGCGTATTAACCCCAGAAGCCGGTATCGATGATCCCTGTTGGCGGCTGGATGGTGGTGTCCAAGCCCGACATGGTGATGGAACCGATGGTATCGACGAGGTTGAATGCGTCCCCGCTGACGGACGCCAGATCCACAGCATTGCCGGGCAGGATATTCAGCACGCTGTCCACCTGACCGTCGCCATCCAGGTCGATCTCGACATTGGTGCCGGTGCTGGTGCCGGATATGCGACCGCCATCCTGGGTAACGGTGATGTTTTCGCCCCCGCTGACCACCGTCACCACCCAGTTGATGGTCTGGAAGGAAAGGCGGTCACCGTCGGCGGCGGTGAAATCCAGAATCTGGTTGGTCAGGCTGATGCTGTTGCCCAGTTGAACCGACGCCACCCAGTTCGAAATGACGCTGTCCGTCAGGACAAAATTATCAGCGCCAGCACCGCCGATGGCGATGTCGTCGGCATCAATGATCAGGGTGTCGTCACCCGCGCCACCGACCAGCGTGTCATGGCCGTTACCGCCGACCAAGGTGTCGTTGCCGGCCCCACCCAGCAGCAGATCATGCCCGTTACCGCCCTGCAAAACATCGTCGCCATCCCCGCCCATCAACGTCTGGCCCTGTTCCGATCCGGTGACAGGGCTGGGGGCCGGGACGGTGATTTCTACGGGCCGATGGGACGTCATCACCGTCGGGGCGACCGGCTCAATGGCCTTGATGTCGCCGCGCGGGCCGCTGCCATCCGGTCCGTTAAAACGGAACGCCAGCGGTATCGCCGCCGTATGCGACCGATCATTCTCGCTGTCGGTCGGCAGTGCATGCGCGTCCGGCAGGTCATTGCCGACATCCGGCAGCAAGGCCAGGACGGGCAGGGCGGTCAGCAATGAGTCGCCATCGGCCATCGGCTCGGCGGCGCTGGTGTCGGTGGAAAGGTAGAAATCGACGACAAGGGCCAGGGCCGCCAGGATGACGAGATTTTGCGCCTGGCCATACATCTCCTCGCCCCGGCCCGTGGCGCGGTTCAAAAGGCGGCGCAGGTCGTCGCCTTCGACCAGCAGGTCGCTCGACATTTCATGGACCACGAACTTGCCAGCGATGCGGGCGACATGCACCAGCACGTCGCCGGTGACGGCGTGGTAGATCACAAACCACGGGTCGCCGGCATCGCTGACGCCTGACGCGGTCTCGATCTCCACATTGTCGGCGGACAGCGCATCGGTCAGGCGGAACAGTTCCGCCTTCTCCTGGTTCGTCCACTGGCCGGTGCGCGCCACCGCCCGGATGAAGTTCAGCACATCCCCCAAGGGTTCCTCCCCAACAGGCCCTTTGCGTGTTGCTCAAGCCCCGGCGGTCAATTCACCGGGAAACAGCAGGCGGAAGACATCCGGCTCATAGAATCGCAGCAGCATCTTGGCGAAGTCATGATGCGGGATGCCGATGCAATCCGCCCATTGCTGGAAATGCTCCGACGGTACGCGGCCATGACCGCCCTCCACCTGGCTGACGAAGGTGTAGTAGCGGTAGCCCACCTGTTCGGCCAATTGCGCCTGGGTGATGCCCGCCGCCTCGCGACGCGCGGACAGCCATCTACCGGCCTGCTTGCGCATCTCCTTGGTCAGTTTGGCTTTTGGATTGTCCGCCGCGCGGGTTTTGGTCCGCTGCTCCGGTTCCGTGATCATCACCGTCTCCACACTCTGATGTCGGCAACGCTGGCACAGGCTCGCCATATGCGCAAGATTGAATTTCATATGACATAGTTTCAAAAATACTTGACGGTAAAATCAAGTTTCAGGATTACTGTACATCGCAGCGGCCGCCGACGGGACAGTCCCGTGCCAGGTGGTCCGTCGCATTCCTCAGGAGAAATAAGAGATGTTTGTGGAAAACAGTGCCGGTCTGCCGCCCGTCGGTGAAGTGACCATCACCTCCCTGCCGGTCATTGGTGGCGAGATCAAGATCCTCCCCGTCACCGACGCCGGTGATGAAGGTGTGATCACTTTCCTGCCGATCGACGGTGAAGTGACCATCCTGCCGTTCCCGTTGCCCATCGATGACGGTGTCTTCACGATCCTGCCGTTCCCGATGCCGGGCGACGGCCCCATCACCCTGCTGCCGGTGGATTTCGACTTCAGCGCGGTCAGCTCCATCGCCCTGGACGAGTTCAACTTCAGCGCGCTCGACTGGAACGCACTGCTGCCGGAAGAACTGGTGCAGGTCGCCAGCTTCGGTTTCCAGTCCTTCACCGTTCTGGATGGTGTCATCAGCCTGACGCTGCTGGACGGCTCGGTGTTCGAAGTGTCGCTGGGCACGGCGGAGCCGGTGTCCATCGAAGCAGGCCGCCTGATGGTTGATCCCTCGACCCTCACCGGCACCCTGCTGGACGGGTTCAATGCTGGTTGGATCTGATCCTATGGCGTGGGTGACAGTGTGGCCCACGCCATAGGAAGGGTCCGGCCGTCACGACGTCTGATCCACGGATGACGGCCGGGGGGGGGGG
>CALRNG020000180.1:0-7443 GCA_943369495.1 Rhizobium sp. Q54 | reverse complement strand
CCCGTCCATGATGATCGGATCGCCGCCCAGGCCGCGCAGCATGTCGGCCACCAGATCGGTCACCGTTTCCAGCAATGCGGGGTCGGTTGCGCGCAGGACCAGGGCCGTGGAGACCTTGCCCTGCCGGAAGGCGGGGTAGGAACCGATATCGACGCCCGGATAATCGGCGGCGATGGTGCGCAGGGCGTCGGCGAAGCTGCCTTCGGGAATGGCCGATGCCAACGACTTGGTCTTCACCACCGGCCCGCCGACCAGCCGGTCGCCGATACCGGTCAGCATGGCCTGCATGATCATCGGCACGCCCGCCATCACGAAGACATTGCCGATCTGAAAGCCAGGCGCCGTGGAGACGGGGTTATCGATCAGGATCGCCCCTTCCGGCGTGTTGGCCATGCGCAACCGCGCCTCGTTCAGCATGCCGGTGCCGGCATAGTGAAGCTCCAGTCGGCGCACGGCTTCTTCATTGCGGATCAGGGGCAGGCCGAAGGCCTTGGCAATACATTCAGCCGTGATGTCGTCATGGGTGGGGCCAATGCCGCCCGTTGTGAAGACATAAGTGTAGCGGGCGCGCAGCGCGTTGACCGCCGCCACGATCTCCGCCTCCTCATCCGGGACCACACGCGCTTCGCGGAACCGGATGCCCAGCGTGCCCAGATGCCTGGCGATGAAGGCCATATTGGCATCCTGGGTCCGGCCGGACAGAATCTCGTTGCCGATGATCAGCAAGGCGGCCGTGGGGGCGGTGTCGGTCATTCAGGGCTCCGGTTTTGGGCGCGGGGATCATAGCGTCAGGGGCCCTGGTTGGCGATGGGGAAGGCGGGTGTCTGTTGCTCCCTCAGCCCAGCACCAGATCGTCGCGATGCACCATCTCGTCCCGACCGCGATAGCCCAGGACGGCCTCGATCTCCGCACTGCGCCGCCCGGCAATGGCGCGGGCATCGATGGCGCCATAGGCCGACAGGCCGCGCCCGACCGTGCGCCCGTCCGGCCCCTGGATCAGGACCAGATCGCCGCGTTCAAACTCGCCTTCCACCCCGCGCACCCCGGCGGGCAGCAGCGACCCGCCCTTCAGCAGGGCGGCGACGGCGCCGGCATCCAGGCCCAGCGTGCCCAGCGGTTTCAGGCTTCCCGCGATCCAGCGCTTACGCGCCGTGCGCGGTTCCGACCCCGGCACGAACCAGGTGGCCAGCGCGCCCCCCTGATCCACGGGTTTCAGCAGGGCCGACAGGGGATTGGGCCGCTTGCCCATGGCGATGGCCATGCGGCAGCCGGCGGCCAGCGCGATGCGACCGGCCACGATCTTGGTCACCATGCCGCCGCTGCTATATCCGGGCGGGGGTTCGCCGGCCATACCCACAATCTCCGGCGTGATTTCCTGCACGATGGGGATGTGGCGGGCAGCCGGGTCCTTGCGCGGATCGGCGGTATACAGCCCATCAATGTCGGACAGCAGGATCAGGGTATCGGCGCTGATCATCTGCGCCACGCGGGCGGCCAGCCGGTCATTGTCGCCAAAGCGGATTTCGGCGGTGGCGACGGTATCATTCTCGTTGATCACCGGCACCGCGCCCAGTTTCAGCAGGGTTTCAATGGTGGCACGGCCATTCAGGTGACGGCGGCGATCCTCTGTATCGTCCAGGGTCAGCAGGACCTGGGCCACGGTGATACCGTGGCGGGCCAGCGTTTCCTGATAGGCATGGGCAAGGCGAATTTGTCCCGTCGCGGCGGCGGCCTGTTTCTCCTCCAGCCGCAGGGGGCGGCCCACCAGACCCAGATGTTCGCGCCCGCAGGCGACGGCACCGGAGGTGACGATCACCACCTCCACCCCGCGGGCGCGCAAGGTGGCAACATCGTCTGCGACCGTATCCAGCCATTCGGTGCGGATTTTGTGGGTGGCGGCATCGACCATCAGCGCCGACCCGATCTTCACGATCAGCCGCCGCGCCGAACCCAGATCCTGCGAACCCGCCAACACCGCACCCATGGCACCCATCCCGGCAATAGACCTGCCCCGCTTATGCTTTTCGGCAAGCATCGGGGTCAATGCACGAAGGAAAATTGCCGGTATGCTTTGGGGGCGTGGGGGCCGCCCTACCGCTTGAACCGGTAACTGACCTCCACGATCCCATGATCATCGGGGCTGTCATGGAAGGTGAAGCCCAGGTCGCGGCAGAGGCCCAGCATGCCGGCATTTTCACGTAAGACCTCGCCAAACACCTCATGAATACCGCGGCTGTCGGCATAGGCGAGGATTTCCTTCATCAGGCGCGATCCCAGGCCCTTACCCTTCATATCGGACCGCACCAGCACGGCATATTCCGCCCGTTCATTGTCCGGGTCGGCGGTAATGCGGACCACGCCGAAAATCGGGCCGGGCTTGTCAGGGTCGCTCATATCCTTCGAAATGGCCACCAGGGCCATTTCGCGGTCATAGTCGATCTGGGTCAGGCGGGCCGCCATCTGGTGCGACAGGCGGCGCATGGGCGCGAAGAAGCGCAGGCGCATATCCTCCACGCTGGTCGCCGCGACCATGTCATGGATTGCCGGTTCATCCTCCGGCCGGATGGGGCGGACCAGGAATTCGCGGCCCGACCGCAGCGTCACCGTATGTTCCAGCTTCTTCGGATAGGCCCGGATAGCCAGCCGTTTCAGGGCCTTATCGGTCAGCGGCGTCACCCTGATGCGGGCATCCAGCGCCAGCACCCCCGCCTCATCGGCATAAAGCGGGTTGATATCCAGCTCCGCGATTTCCGGGAAATCGATGATCAGCTGGCTGACCTTGGTCATGGTGAGCGCGATGGCATCGAGGTTGGCCGGCGCCATATGGCGGAAACCCTGCAACAGCTTATAGACGCGGGTCCGCGCCATGGCGTCGCGCGCCAGGTTCAGGTTCAGCGGCGCCAGGGCCAGGGCCTTGTCGTCCAGCACCTCCACCGCCACACCGCCCGCCCCGAACAGGATGACCGGCCCGAACAGCGGATCGTCGACCATGCCCAGGATCAGTTCCTGCGCGCCAGGCCGATGCGCCATCTCCTGCACCGTGAAGCCTTCGATCCGGGCGTCGGGCATGGCGGTGCGGATGCGTTCCAGCATGGCCTCTGCTTCCGCCCAGACCTGGGTCGGCAGCAGGTTGAGCGACACGCCGCCCAGGTCGGATTTATGCGTGATGTCGGGCGACAGGATTTTCAGGGCGCTGCGACCGCCCAGCCGCTTGGCCGCCCGTTCCGCCTCCGCCGGCGTGGCGGCGGTGACGGTCTGGACACAGGGGATGCCATAGGCGCGTAAGACCTCCTTCGCCTCAAACTCCGACAGCCAGCCACGACCGTCGGCCAGGGCCGCATCGATGACGGGGCGGACCGACCCCATATCCACATCGAACTGTTCCGGCGCACTGGCCGGGGTTTCCATCAGCAGTTCCTGATTGCGGCGATACTGCACCAGATGCAGAAAGGCGCGGATGGCCTGGTTCGGGGTCTGGTAATGCGGGACGCGCGACTGGTCCAGCAGACGGCGCGACGGGGCCGCCTGCTGTTCGCCCAGCCAGCAGCCCAGCACCGGCAGACGGCGGCCGCCACCGGCCCGGCTGTTCTGCTCGCGCACAATATCCGCCACGGCCTGGGCCGCATCGGCCCCGTCGGCTACGGCGGTGGGGCAGTTCATGACCAGGACGGCATCGATATTCTTGTCCGCCATCACGATCTTCAGGGCATCGGCATAACGCTTGCCATCCGCGTCGCCGATAATGTCCACCGGGTTGCCATGGCTCCAGGTGGGCGGCAGCACCGTGTCCAGCTGCGCCAGCGTGTCGGGCGACAATTGCGCCAGCCGCCCGCCGCCCGCAATCAGGGCATCGGTCGCCAGCACGCCCACCCCACCGCCATTGGTGACGATGGCCAACCGGTCGCCGCCGATCTGCACGCCGGTGGCCAGCGTCTCCACCGCCGCGAACAGCTCATCCAGCTCTCCCACGCGCAGCATGCCGGCACGACGGAAGGCGGCGTCATAGACGGCGTCGGCCCCGGCCAACGCGCCCGTGTGCGAACTGGCGGCACGCGACCCTTCCTCGCTGCGCCCTGCCTTGATGACGATCACCGGTTTGGACCGCGCGGCGGTGCGGGCCGCCGACATGAATTTGCGCGCAGAGGTGATGGCCTCCACATAAAGCAGGATGGCCCGCACCGACCCGTCCTGCGCCAGATAGTCCAGCATGTCGCCGAAATCGACATCGGCCTTGGAACCCAGCGAGACCAGGTGGGAGAAGCCGATGCCGCGCGGGGTGGCCCAGTCGACAATGGAGGTGACCACGGCCCCTGACTGTGCCACCAGGGCGATATCGCCCTTCAGCGGCGGCACATGGCAGAAGCTGGCATTCAGCCCCTGGCCCGGCACCATGATGCCCAGGCAGTTCGGCCCGATGATGCGCAACAGATGCGGGCGGGCAGCATCCAGCACCGCCTGCTGCAGCTTGCGCCCTTCCTCCCCCATCTCCGCAAAGCCAGCGGTGATGACCACGGCGGCCTTGGTGCCGCGCGCGCCCAGTTCAGCGATCAGGCCCGGCACGGTGGCGGCCGGGGTGGCGATGACGGCCAGTTCCGGGGTGATGGGCAGGTCGGAGACCGACGGATAAGCCAGCACCCCCTCAATCGAGCGTTCGCGCGGATTGACAGGCATGATTGGCCCGTCGAACCCGGCATTGAACAGGTTGCGGGCCACCACCTTGCCCACCGACCGGTCCCGCCGGCTGGCCCCGATCAGCGCGACGGAGGCGGGCTTGAACAGGCTGTTCAGGTTACGGATGGTCATGGTGGCTCCTGGTATCCTGGATCACGCTGCCGTGCAGCATGCCGGAAGCAGGCGCCACCATAAACCAGGATCATGGTCGGGCGATGACATGGGTCAATCAGCCGCCCGCAAACAGCGATCAGATCAGCCAGGTTTCCGGATTGGGGATGGGCCGGTCATCGATGGCCTTCAGCAGGCTGTTGACGGACCGGATCAGCCACCACAGGGCCACCACGAAGCCCAGCAGAATACCGATGCCGATGAAACTGGTCAGGGCCGCCACCACTGATACCCACCACCCCCAGCCAGAAGGTGTGGATAATGTAGGTGAAATGCGTTCTCCAAAGGGTCCCATCGGCCTCGCCCCGCTTCAGATAGGCGATGATCACCCCGATCAGGCCGAACCCGACAATGGTCAGCAGATTGCAGATCACCACGATCATGCGCATGGAGCTGTTGCTCCTGCCACTCTGATACAAATCACTCATCCCTTTACCCTCGACTTGTGTCTCCCATGGAACCGCTAAATGCCGGCCCACGCAAGACGGACTGGCATAGCGTGCTGCCATCACAGGAAACTATCAGGTCCCCAGCCGGTATCGGGCGCGAAGGTTGAGAGTTCGGCGGGTGCGTTGGGGGTGAGGCCCAGCAGGCTGAAGGTCTGGCGGTTTTCCATCATACCATTCTGGACATAATGGCGGACCAGAGCTTCGCGGTTCAGGCCGAAGGCGGCGAAAACGTCGCTGTTGAAGGCGGCATAGGCCTCCACGCTAAAGCCCGTGATGGCCCGCCCCTCCTTATTGCCCATGGTCACATAATGGTTGACCAGCGCCTGTTCGTTCAGCCCGAACGCATAGAACAGGTCGGGGTTCAGCGCGGCATAGGCCTCCGCGTCGAAGCCGCTGGCCAGGCGGCCTTCTGCCTCACCATAGCCGATATAATGCTGAACCAGGGCCCGGTGGTCCAGGCCATAGGCCGCGTACAGGTCCTTGTTCAGGGCCGCATAGGCGACAGCGTCGAAACCTTCGGCCACCCGGCCCTCGCGCATGCCCTTGGTCTGGTAATGGCTCAGCAGCGCCTTGGCATCCAGACCGTAAAGCTCGAAAACATCCTTGTTCTGGGCGGCATAGGCTTCGGCATCGAAGCCAGTGGCCAGACGGCCCTCTGTCCGGCCCGTGCTGATATAATGCTGCACCAGCCCGGCATCATCGCCCGCGAAGCGGGTATCCAGGGAGGTGTTCAGCGCGCGGTAGGCGGCAACCGAGAAATCGGCCTGGAAATCATCGTTCAGGATCGTGGAGGAGGTCCGCATGGTGCCATCGGACGTCTGCACCAGAGCGCCGCGCACATTGCTGACGGTGCCGATCAGCGTGTAATCGGCTGCGACCGAGGTATTCCCGGCATAGGGGAAGCGGATTTCCAGGGACGTATGTCCTGCGGCGATCGTGTAGCTGCGGGTCCCGATCTGGAAGCCGGTGGCGGTAGCGTGGCTGAAATCGAAGGTCACCGCCTCCGTCGCGGCGCGCGACAGGCTGATCGTGAAGACGGCATCAGTATTGACCACACGGCCCTGCACGGAGCCATCGATCTTGCCTTCCACTACCACCATGTAAACGCCACGGTCACCTTCGATCCCGTAAGAGCCGGCCATTGTGAGGAGGGGCGCTTCGGCGGGTGCCACATTGACCGTCTGATCCAGAAAGGCCAGACGCTCCACGCCGACCAGAAGGTCGGTGCCATCGCTGCCCGTCTTGTGCCGGATGGTCGTGATGCCGTTGATGGTGGCAACCTCGTAATCGGCATAAACGCCGCTGAAATTGGCGGTATCGGTGCCCGACCCGCCATAGAGCCTGTCGTCACCGGCACCGCCCGTCAGGGTGTCGTCACCACCATCGCCGAACAGGCGGTTTGCATTGGCATTGCCCCGCAAGGTGTCGCCGGCGGTACCGCCGATCACATCCTGGCTGCCCGTCGCCTCCCGTGTCACCGGCGTCGTCTGTGTGGCCAGGATCAGATCGGTCGCCGTCAGCTTGGCCGGATCGACGCCAAGGGCGATGGAACCCACATCAAAGGTGGCGCCACCCCGCAGCATCATGCCCGCCTTGCCGGCCACACGCACATGCTCGGCCATGGAGCGAACCGTCTCCAGGCTGCTGATCCCCAGGGCAGACAGGTCCAGTTTGTCGGCACCCTGGGTGAAATCGGCGATAACATCCCGTCCATAGAGGTTCTGAATGACGAACGTGTCCCGACCTGCACCACCCACCCAGACATCACCGCCAGAATTGCCATAGGGTTCGTAGGGGTCGTCCTGAATCCTGTCGTCGCCGGCCCCACCAAACAGCCGGTCGCTACCGACACTGCCGATCAGGGTGTCATTGCCGCTGCCGCCAACCAGAAAGCCTGTACCGCCGCCGAAGGTTGATATCTGCCGGGCCGGCAAATCGGGCGCGAAGATAAAGTCTGCTGCCGTCAGCTTCTTCCAGTCAATGTTCAGGGTCAGATTGCTGCTTGATATCTGGATCGTGCGACCGGCCGGGGATAGGACCATCATGTCGCGCAGAACATCAAAACTGCTGATGCCCAGATCGGAAATGTCGATCCGGTCCTGCCCCTGGGTGAAGTCGGTAACGATGGCCGTGGCAAGGCCAGTGGCGCTGG
>CALRNG020000179.1:0-7458 GCA_943369495.1 Rhizobium sp. Q54 | reverse complement strand
CGTGGCGCATGAGGCGCTGCTGCGCCAATGGCCGCGGGCGGTGGCCTGGATCGCGGAACATCGCCAGGCCCTGCGCATCCGTGCGCGGCTGGAGGCCGAGGCCCAGCAATGGATCGCCGAGGGGCGCCGGGCCGACCGTCTGCTGCGCCAGGGAAGGCCCCTGGAAGAGGCGCGCGAACTGCTGAAAACGCGGGCTGTGCCGCTGTCGGCGGACATATCCGCGCTGATCACGGCATCGGCCCGGCAGGCGTGGCGGGCCGACCGTCTGCGCCTGGGCGCGGTGGTGGGCTTTGCCCTGATCGCCATGGTCGCCGTGGCCCAGGGCTTTCAGGCGCGTCAGGCCGAGACCCTGGCGGCCCAACGCCGGCAGGAGGCAGAGGGGCTGGTCGATTTCATGCTGGGCGACCTGACCCAGAAGTTACAGCCGCTGGCCAGGCTCGACCTGCTGGGCGGCGTGGCGGAGAAGGCTCTGGCCTACCTGACCGAGGAAGATGCCGGCCGGGTGCCGGGGCCGCTGCGGCTGCGACAGGCCAAGGCGCTGTTGACGCTGGCGGATGTGAACCGGTCACGCGGGAATGTCGATGCGGCGCTGACGGCGCTGGGCCGGGCGGAAACCTTGCTGAAGGTCAACCTGGCCGAGGGGCCGGTGGATGGGGACCTGTTGAAGACGGCGGGGGCCGTGGCCTTCTGGTTCGGGCAGATCGCGCTGGATCGGCGCAATCTGGACGAAGCCGAAAGACACTTCATCCGCTATCGCGACCTTGCCAAGACGATGCTGGCGCTGAACGCCCAGGACGATGATGCCAGCCTGGAGCTGTCCTATGCCCTGGCCAGCCTGGGCAGCCTGCGGCTACGCCGGGACCAGGTCAGCGACGCCGCCCAGGATTTTGAGGAATCCAACCGGCTTAAGCGGTCGGTCATGGCGCGGCGCCCCGATGACCGCGCTCTGGCCGTCAGCATGGCCAATGGCCTTTCCTGGCTGGCCAATGCCAGGGCGCAGGATGGCCGGCTTGATGATGCCGTCACGCTGTATGGCCAGCAGAAGGAGATGCTGGAGGGGCTGCGTCAAGCCGAGCCCGATGCGCTGGAATGGTCCAACAGGCTGGCCCTGGCCTATAAGCTGGAAGCCATCTTGCTGGCCGCGCGGGGCAAGACCGAGGCGGCGTTGGCTTCCTTGCAGATGTCGTCCGATCTGATCGGCCGGCTGTTGGGCAAGGAACCGGAAAACAGCCTGTGGCAGCGGCAGAAGACCGAAAATGACGTGCTGGGCGCCCGGCTGTACCTGTTCACCCAGGAGCCGGCGAACGCCGCCGCCAAACTAACCAGGTCGCTGGTCTGGCTTGAACGGGCATTGGTCGCAAAGCCGGGTGATGCCTATGTCCGCCGGTTGTTCGGCCAGGCTTTGGCCACGCAGGCGGAACTGCTGCTGCTGACCGGCGATGTAAAGGGGGCAAGCGCCATTGCCGCCAAAGCGGAAGCGATTGTCCGGGACGGTCCGCAGGATGCAAACCGAACGGTTCTGACCGCCAACATTCTGCTGGTCCAGGCTTCCGTTGAACGGGCGCGGCGCAATGCCGGGGCCGCCACGGCCTATTGCACGGAGGCGGCCAGAATGGTGGGCGCCATCGCGGAAAAGACCCGCGACTATAAAATTCTCGATCCCTGGGTCCGCGCCAATATTTGTGCCGGAATCCTGTCGGCTGCCGTGGGAGGCATGAGTACGTTGGAGAAAATTGGGTATGCCGATGCCCAGTATCAAAACACAATCAGTTCAACCCTCAAACAAGGAGAAGTGAAATGAGCAGCCAGGACGTCCAGAACCATATCCTGACCATTCCGGTTATTTGTGAACTGCGCGACGATGGTGGCGGTGTGTGCGAACCGGTCTTGGTGTACGAGAAGAATGTCTCACCCGATGATGTGATCAAGGCGAAACTGAGTATCAGTGAGATTGTCTTCACAAAGGACCCGAAGACCCCGGTTGACTTTATTTTCACCGGCGTGAATGTGACGCCCGCGGTCGAGGGGCCAAAGATACTGAAGGACCTCGTCATCATGAGTGTCAGTGACGAGCAGGTCAAAATATTCGACGGTCAGGAGAATAATAAAAATCAGGCGGTGGGGAATATTACGCTGTTCTTCCTGTTGGTGGATCCGGAGGCGCGCGCGTCGGTGATTGCCAGTGGCGGGAGGGTTGTCTACAGTTCTGATCCGGAAGTGGTTAATGATGGCAGCATTGTGTAATCAGGCGCACTAGAGCTGTTTCCGGTCAACCGAAAACAGCGCTGACAGCAGCCCAGCGTTCAAGGGGGCGGACCTGCGGCCAACCTGGCCCGGGTCCGCCCCTTTTCATTCCGGCTTCCTTCCGTCTTTCTTCCGATCAAAATCGTTTGAAATCAACATAGTAGAAATCGGAAGGATAACAGAAGACCGAATTCTTCCGATCCCTGGCAGGGTTTGGCCATCGCCAACCAGTCAGGGATTTTCCACCATGTCACCGATGCTGACCCAACGTGAACGCCAGGTTCTGACCCTTACCGGGCGTGGGTTGAAGAATGGGGCGATTGCCGCGCAGCTGGGCGTTTCTGAACTGACCATCCGCAAGCATCGGTCGGCCATCATGCAGAAGGCGGGGCTGCGGTCCACGGCGCAGTTGATTGCCTTTGCCGGGGGCAGCCTGCTGGTGGAGGAGGACGAGGCCCCCGTGGAGCCCACCCCGCTGTCCTGGGACCAGCTGCGCCCGCGCGAGGCGGAGGTGGTGCGGCATATTGTGTCGGGCTGTACCAGCAAGGAGATCGCCCGGCTGTTGAAGATCAGCCCCCTGACCGTACAGAAGCACCGGGAGCGGGCGCGCGAAAAGCTGGGTGTCCACACGGTGGGCGAAATGATCACGCGGGGCCGCGTGCCGCTGCCCGCGTGAAACCCTATGGCGCTGTGCCCGAGACCGGGTAACATCCCCGCCCGATAGGACGCGCACGGGGAACGGAGAGCGCCGCAGCATGACCGCCAAAATCTATGCCGGTGAACGCATCCGCCGCTTGCGCGAGACCCGTGGCATCAGTCAGGCGCAGCTGGCGACCGAGGTGGGGCTGTCCACCTCATACCTGAACCAGATCGAGAATAACCAGCGGCCCCTGTCGGCGGCGGCGGTGATCCGTCTGTCGACCTATTTCCAAGTAGAGCCCAGCCATTTCGCCGATGACAGCGACACGCGGCTGGCGTCCGAACTGCGCGAAGTGCTGGGCGACCCGCTGTTCGGGGATGCGTCGGTGACCTTTGCGGGCATCCGTGACGCGGTGCGGGCGGCACCCGCTATCATGGGATCGCTGCTGAAGCTGTATCGCGCCTATCAGGGGCTGGACGAGGAATATAAGGCGCTGGTGGACAAGGTCGGCGGCGGGGACGCGGTGGCGGGGCCAGCGGCCTTTCCCTATGACGAGGTACGCGACTTCGTGCAGCAGCAGCGCAACCATTTCGAAACGCTGGATCACGCGGCCGAAGAGTTGTTCGAGGGCGGGCATTTTTCCAAGGACCGGCTGCTGGAGCATCTGGCCCAGCATCTGGCCGACCGGCATGGGGTGACCATCCGTGTGTCGCCCATGCTGGCCCGCCATGATGTGCTGTGGCGCTATGATCCCGACGACAAGGAACTGCTGGTCTCCGAAGGCACGCCGCGCGAGAGCCGGACATTTTTCGCGGCCCATCAGATTGCGCTGCTGGATTACGGGGTGGAGATCGAACGGCTGGTGGCCGGTGCCGGCCTGTCCAGCATTGAGGCGCGGTCGATCCTGCGCGTGGGCCTGGCGAATTATTTCGCAGGCGCATTGATCCTTCCTTACAAGCGTTTCCTTACGGAGGCGCAACGGATGCGGTACGATATTGACCGGCTGTCGGCGCATTTCAATGTCAGCTTCGAACAGGTCTGTCATCGCCTGTCCACCATGCAGCGACCGGGTATGCCCGGCGTGCCCTTCTATTTCGTGAAGGTGGATATGGCGGGCAATATCGCCAAACGGTCCAGCGCCACGCGGTTCCAGTTCGCGCGGTTCGGCGGGGCGTGCCCCTTGTGGAATGTGCACCAGGCCTTTGCCCAGCCGGGGCGCATTCTGGTGCAGCAGGCGCGCATGCCGGATGGGGCCACATATCTGTGCATTGCCCGCACGGTCGTGGCCAAGGGCAATTCCTACCTGTCGCGCCCGCGGGAGGCAGCGGTGGGGTTGGGGTGCGAAATCGCCTATGCCGACCAGCTGGTTTATTCAGCCGGCCTGGACCTGCGCAATGTCGATGCGGCGGTGCCGATCGGGTCCAATTGCAAGGTCTGCGACCGCGAGGATTGCCGCCACCGCGCCTTCCCCCCCATCGGCAAGGCCCTGCGCGTGGATGCGCATGAGCGGCGGGTGGTGCCGTATAGTGTGAGCTGATACCGCACCGCGGCTGGCTGCAAAAGGCGGCGACCACCGCGCGGCACATGTCGCTCAGGCCTAAGCCACAGGTGTGGTGCCGGGCATTGCATTACAGAAGGCGCGGGCGTTTTCGGCGAGTGTCCACATATTCTGATGTGCAGACCGGGGCTATTAAGGACGTAGCACCTGGATGGAAAATTCCATTCTTATTTGCATGAAATTCAATAGAATTTTGCATGGATATTTTAATGTATAACTGCATACAAATGTGAATTATGTCATCTGCAAGGTCGCCGTGTTGGAGCGATAGTAATACTGAGGGTCAAAGTGAAAATGAAAATTCGATATCTGATGTTAATTGGCCTGTTATTTTTCCCTTCCAATCCAGTGTTTGCTGAAGAAGGTATAAAAATTATCGCGGTACAGATTGATGGCGTTCATCAAGCGGACTTTGGTGGTTCCTATGATGTCATTTTGACGGAAGCTTCGGGATTTGTCGATACGAAGTACACACTGAATGTGATGTCTCCCGAGAAGGCATTTTCGGAGTTTGAGAAATGCACAAACTGCTGTTTGTCACCGGTAAATAAGAATTCTGAGTTTTATAATTTTCCGCCATCATTCATCGCTAGTGATGCTATGAATATTGCAAAAATCTATGTATTCAGTAAACCGGGTACGCCGGCAGTTACGGATCTCGGATCCTTAAAGGGCCGTAAAGTTGTTGCCCGGTCGGAGATGCCGTATGGTCAGACGGTTGAACGGTCTGGCTTGTCCCTTGAACTGGCCGCCACAGATGAAGCAAATATCGACAAGTTGAAGGCGGGAAGTGCCGATGCAATGATCGCCTATGTACCCGATGCTTACATGGCATTTGAAAGCAAGCGGACAGCTGTTTTCCCATATGTGAAGGACCGCCCGATTGCGGTTCACCCGGACTCGGTTCTCTGCAAGCCAGAGACCGGCGGGTTTGTACCAAAGTTGAATGTCGCGCTTGGAAAACTTCGTCAGGCAGGGCGGATCAAGTCCATCATGGGCATTGCCTATATCCCTGAATAGAAGATGGCACCCCTCGTCGACGAAGCGACGGTCAATTCGCCACCGTCACAGGGTGGACAGACCACCACTTACGAATGCCCAGCCTCCGCCCCGTGCGCGGTGCGCAGGAAGTTCAGCGCCTCCACCACCAGCCGGCCCCAGAGTTCGAGGCTGGCCAGGATCTGATCACCGGTGATGCCGACGGCCAGATTGTCCATCTCCAGCACCAGGAAATCATCGCGCAGCGAGAAGCGGGCAAAGCGCTTGTGCCGGTTCCACTGGTTCAGGATGGCGGCGTCGAAATGGTCCTGAACCTGGAACATCAGGTTGAAGTTGAAATCGCCGAAGCGCGGGCCCTCTGGCTCAATCTGGGCGCCGGGGCGGACATTGAAGGTCAGGCCACCAATGGCAGAGCGCAGGACGGGGGCGCCGGCAGGCGTCAAATCCTGGGTGGCGGGCAGGCCCAGCCGTTCCAGGGCCGCTTCCAGATCCGCCACGGTCACACCGCGCAACAGCTTGTCCAACATCGCGTCCTTCCCGCATTGCCATCGGCGGCGACCATGCATGAGCGGTGGGCCGGCTGGCAATCATTTCAACGCGGCGTCGATGCTGTCCTTCAGGGTCAGCATGGGCGTGGGGTCGACGGTGATAAAGCCCCGGCGGGGACGGTCAACATCAATGATGATCATCGCCACCAGTACGATCAACACCCCGAACATATGCGCCACGGTTGAGGGGCGATGGCCATTCAGGCCACAAGCGTAGCCGGTCACGGCACCGGTGAGCAGGATGGTGCCATATAGCAGCAGCAGCACCAGTTCCGGCACATGCCGGGCCAGCAGCGCATCACGCGCGCCGAAGGCATCGATCATGCCGTTCAGGGCCTGGATATACAGCCCGCTGGTCACGGGGCTTTTGTCCAGCTCTGCGGCTTGCCGCGCCTGTTGCCAGAGCTGATCCTGCACCGCCATGGCACGGGCGTTGATGGCGGCGCGGTCGCTGGCATGGTCCAGCGTGACGGCACCCGCCTTCACCCGCAGATGGGTGTAATCGCGCAGCAGCGCCTTGGTTTGCGTGGCCACGGGTTCGGGCAACAGCCCGGCGCGCAGCCAGGTGGTGCCGATGGCGTTCGCTTCCTCCACCAGCGCCTGCGACCGCGCGTCATAGCGCTGCAACGACATGGAGAAGGTGAAACCCATCAACAGGGCCAGCAGCCCCAGCAGGGAGCCCTGCGCGGCGGAGACATGGGCGCGGTAAGCCTCGGTCCCCATACCGGCCCGCCGCCGGCCCAGATGCAGCCCGACCCAGGTGATGCCGGCCAGCGAGACCAGCAGAAGCAGGGCGATCAGCGGGGCGGGCAGTGCATAGAGGAATTCGCGCATGATGGGCCTGTCGCAACCGGGGATGGCTGATTTCACCATGGGTTGCGGGCGGGCGCCAGCCCTGTTCAGAAGCTGGTGCGGATGCCGGCGAAGCCCGTCAGGTACAGGCCGGGGCGACCCGGCTGTCCCGTGAAGCCCGCCACCTGGGTGTAGAAGCGCAGCACGCGCCGCCAGCGGGGGCCGGTGGTTCGCCAGGGCTGATAGCTTGCCTCCACCCAGGGGTTCAGGCCGGAGAAGCTGTCGGCGGCGGGACCGTGGCCCTTCCGTGTCCAATAGGCCATGGCGACGAAATCAATGACCAGCCGGCCCTCATCCAGCCGCAACTTCTGCTCCGCTGCGATATGCAGGCTGTCATAGGCGCGGGTAAAACCGTTGAAGAAACGCACCCCCTCATAGCCCGCGAAGAAGCGCAGGTCGTCAGACGCGTAATGGATGAAGTCGTGATAGAGGGCGGCGGCGGGGTGCCCATCCTCAATCCGGAAGCCGTAATCGGTGAAGGCGGCGATGTCGTCACTGAGGCGGTAGAAGGTGCCGGCGGTGAGGTTGATGACGCGGCCTGCCGCTTCGTCCGGTTTGGATCGGTCCAGCGAGTGGAAGACGCCCAGATGCAGGCGACCCAGGTCGGGGACATGCTG
>CALRNG020000178.1:0-7473 GCA_943369495.1 Rhizobium sp. Q54 | reverse complement strand
GGCCGGGATTCCAGCGCCGCTGGGCATTGGGCCTGGAACTGCACCACGCGAAGGCGAATTAGAATGTAGGTCAGGTCGAGGCGGAAGCCTCGCCCTGACGGCAAAGGATCGAAGGCTTTTCTGTCAGGGCGCGCCTTGCGACGGCGGATCAGTGACCCTATAAAAACCGAGAAGGATGGGAGGATATGGAATTACCCTTGCTCCAGGTGGCCATCGCGGCGGCCCTGACGGCGCTTGTCGCCGGGCTGACCGTGTGGAAATGCCGCCGCGCCAGCGTGCACAGCACCGACGCCCACCAGGAATATTTCCTGGCGGGCCGGGGGTTGAGCTGGTTCTTCATCGCCGGTTCCATCACCATCACCAACCTGTCCACCGAACAGCTGGTGGGCATGAATGGCAATCAGATGGCGCTGCTGGCCTGGTGGGAACTATCCGCCGTGGTGGGTCTGGGCATCCTGGCCCTGGTCTTCCTGCCCATCTATTACCGCTATAACTGCACCACCACGACCGAGCTTCTGGAAAAGAAGTACGGGGCGAAGTCCATCCGCAGCCTGATCGGCGGCCTGTTCACCTTCGCCAATGTCTTCATTTCCATGCCCATCATGCTGTACAGCAGCGCCTTGTTCTTGAAGAGCATGTTCGGGCTGCAGGTGCCGCTGCTGCTGATCGCCATCATCCTGGCACTGGCGGGTTCGCTGTTCGCCATCCTGGGCGGCTTGCGTGCCGTGGCCGTGGCCGACACCTATTCGGGCGTGCTGCTGCTGACCATGGGCACGGCCATCGTGTTCCTGGCGCTGGCGGCCATCAACTGGGATTTCACCGGCATTCCGCCGGAACGCCTGACCATGATCGGCGGCAATGACAGCCCCATTCCATGGCATACGCTGCTGACCGGCATGATCTTCATCCAGATCTTCTATTGGTCCACCAACCAGACCATCACCCAGCGCGCCATGGCCGCCCCGACCCTGCGTGAGGCGCAGAAGGGCGTGCTGGCCGCCGCCACGGTGCGGCTTCTGGTCATCCCGCCCATGGTGGTGCTGCCGGGCATCGTCTCTTACAAGCTCTATGGCGATATCAATGATGCTGCCTATGGCACCATTGCCGGCGCCGTCCTGCCGGAATTCCTGACGGGTATCTTCGCGGCTGCCCTGGTCACTGCCGTGCTGGCCCATTTCGCCAGCGTGCTGAACAGCACGGCCACGCTGTATGTCTGCGATATCCACGAGAAATACTTCAACCCCAACCCCAATGTGCCCAAGCTGGGCGGCATCTCCAGCGCCATTTTCGTGCTGATCGCCATCCTGCTGGTGCCCGTCTATTCCGACGCGGAAAGCATCATCAATCTGGTGCAGCAGCTGAACGGCCTGACCTCCATGCCGATCCTGTCGGCCTTCATCGTGGGGCTCCTGTTCCGCAATGTCGATGCGCGAGCGGCCATCGTCGGTGTGCTGTTCGGGGTGGGGCTCTATGCCATCTTCACCTTCGTGTGGACGCCGCTGCATTACATCCACCTGATGTTCATCACCCTGTGGCTGACCGTCGGCTTCGCGCTCTCGGTCAACCGCTTGGTGTTCGGGCGCAAGGCGACCTTCATCCTGTCACGTTGAGGCGGGGTCGGGCTGATGTGGAAAAGGGGGGCCGAAAGGCCCCCCTTTTTGTTTGGATGAAAGGCTGTAACCCAGACCTGATCTACCCCAATCGCACCATGGGCAACACCCGCCCAGGTACCTCGACCCGAAAACTGAACAAACCGCCGGCCAGGGGTTGGGCCGCCAGCTCCGCCGCACTAAAGCCCGCACGGGCGGTCGTGACATAGGCGGTGCGCAGATCCGGTCCGCCGAAGGCCAGCTTCGTCACATTGGCGCAGGGCAGCCGCACCTCCGTCACCAGGGTGCCGTCAGGGGCGAAACGGCGGGCGCAGCCACCGGCCCAGAAGCCGACCCAGAGATGATCCTGGGCATCCACGACCACCCCGTCGGGCAGTCCTTCATCACCGGAAAACGTACGGAACGGCACGCCGCCGAACAGGCTGGTCGCCCCGCCCCTGATGTCAAAGCGCCAGATGGTGCGGGCCAGGCTGTCGACATGGTAGAGGGTGCTGCCATCGCCGCTGATGGCCGGGCCGTTGGTGACAATGGCGGCCCCGCCGGTCTCTGTGATGGTCCCGCCATCATAGAGGCGCACCCGGCCCGTGGCCGTCTCCTCCCGGTCATCCATGGTGCCGAACCACAGGCGGCCCCACGCATCAACGGTGGCGTCGTTGGTGCGGTCGGTTTCCCGCATCCCGGGGATGCGGGCCACTTCCGTCACCCCGTCCCGACGCCAATGCAGCAGCCGGTCGCGGTTGCCGATGACCAATCCGCCCCGGTCTGCCGGGAGGGCGAAGCTGGGATTACCACCGATCTCAAAGCTCTGCCGTGCGCCGGTTTCCGTGGACAGGGAATGAAGATGTCCACCCTTGATATCCACAAACCAGAGCACCCGCTCCCGCGCATCCCAGACAGGTCCCTCACCCAGTGTTGCCGCCACGGGCCAAATGCAATCGATCACGTAAAACCTCCCAGATTCAGGACAAAAAAAGGGAGGCGGAATGACCGCCTCCCACAGTGGGCTTGAGGAATGAAGGGAGAGGGTTCCTCAGAACTCGCTACGCACACCAATGGCGTAGCGGGCGCCCGAGTCGATATAGTTCAGGATCTGGTTGTCGAAGCGACCCGTGGTGATGTTCTCGTTGCCCAGGATGTTGGTTCCTTCGGCAAACACCTGGACATTTTCCAGAACATCATAGGACACGCGGGCATCGACCTGGTCATAGGTCCGGCGATAGACCGGGTCAGACCCGGCGTTGGGATTGACCAGCGATTCCAGGAACTTTTCGCGGCGGTTATAGGCCACGCGCGCCGACAGACCATCCATTTCGTAGAACACGGTCAGGTTCTGGCTGTCGCCCAACCCTTCCAGCGCGAACGAGGTGTTGGTAGAGGCCAGATCGAAGGTCGCGTTGCTGTCCACGAAGGTGGCGTTGGCCTGGAAGCCAAAACCGGACAGCAGACCCGGCAGATAGTCCATGGTGTGGTTCACGTTCAACTCGAACCCATGGACATTGGCGCTTTCGGCATTACGCGGACGACGCACATTGAACGTCGCCTCGTTCGGGCCGGTAATGCCGCCGGAACCGGCGCGCAGACCACCGGCATTGGCGATGCGGAACGCCTCCGCCGACCGGGTCTGAACCACGAAATTGTTGACGCGCTTATAGAAAGCGGCCGCCGACAGGGTGGTCGTGCTGGTCGGATACCATTCAAACGACAGATCGAAATTGTCCGAAGTGTAGGGCTTCAGGGCGGGGTTGCCGCCGCTGGCGTCCAGACCCGCCGGACGGATCGTGTCGAAGTTGGTGCGCGGGGCCAGATCGCTGATCTGCGGACGGGTCAGCGTGCGCGAGGCACCGAAGCGGGCGATGACATCTTCGGAGACGTCAACACGCACGTTCAGGCTGGGCAGCAGATAATCGTAGCTGGCGTCCTGCTTGGTTTCCACCGGCACGCCATTATTGGCGAAAACGGCGGTGTAGATGGTGGGGTCACCCGCCACCGGCAGCAGGTCCGTCAGGGCCAACTGCCGGCCAGCGGCCTTCACCTCGGTATGGACGTAGCGGACACCGACATTGACGAACCAGGGCATGTTGCCCAGGTCGCCCTTGAAATCGGTGTCGATATAGCCCGCATACACGCTCTCCTCGATGGAGAAGGAGTTGGGCTGACGGGTCGCGGCAAAGCCATTCGTGCCACGCAGGCGGGCCGCCGTGGTGCCTGCTGCCAGACCCTGGGCACGGTCAAGGGCCGACGCCGCCGCACCGCTTTCCAGGAACCGGAAATAGGCTTCGGCGTCATAGGTCATGAAATTGACCGGCACCGTGCCCTTATTGCCAAGGAAACTGCCCAGGCTGAACGGCGTCAGCAGGGACGGATCGACCAGGGTCGGATAACCGCAATAGAGGCAGAGCGTGTTCGGATCGGTCCGGACCTGCGTGCTGTCCTTCTGGCGGTTGGTGTTGACCAGACCGAAGCGGACGGCATCCAGCGCACCGCCATCGGACTTCCACTCGGTATCCAGCTTATACTCGAAAACTTCCTCTTCCTCGTCATTCCCTTCGCGGATGGCGATATGGGTACGACCGAGCGCCGGGTTGACCAGCGAGGAGGTGTAATTGACGATCGACGGGAAGCCGCCGCCTTCGGCCTGACGGAAGCCGTAGGAGGATGGGATACCGATCACGGTGAAGACGTTCTTGCCGCCGGCATCGTTCTTGGCATTCGACCAGGAGGCGTCGGCCTTGATGGTCAGCGCGTCATTGGCGTTCCATTCGGCGTTCAGGCCGGCGGCCTTCGTCGTCACGAAACGGTTGGTCGAGCTGACGATCAGATCACCATTGCCGTTGGTCGTCAGCGAGGTGACGGTGCGGTTGGCGTCAATCTGCGCGGCGGTATAGCTGGAGGGTTCGAACCAGCTGCCCAGCGAGGTGGTGTGGCTGTTGACGTCGAACTTGTTGTAGAGGCCATCGAAGGTGAACAGCAGGTCATCATTGGCCTGCAGCTGCGTGGTCAGGTTGACGCCGATACGTTCACGGTCCTGCGCTTCCTGGCCAACGTCCTGGTTACGCGGGGCGTAGACATTGGTGAACAACGGACGGTCGACCGGGCCGACCGTGGAGCCGGGAATATAGCCGCGATTGGCCGTGAACGGGGTCAGTGTGTCGCGCTTCTGATAGGACACAGCCAGCAGGGCGCCGATCTTGTCCTCGTTGAAGGTACCGGACAGCAACGCGAAGCCCTGCGGAGAGACCTTCTCGTTATTGTCCTCATACATGCCCTTCACGGACGCGATGGCCTTGAAACCCTTGATGTCGAACGGACGCGCCGTCTTGACATTGATGGTGGCGCCGATGCCGCCATCCTGCACCTTGGCCTGGCTGGACTTATAGACGTCAGCGCCGTTGATCAGTTCGGCGGCCAGCAGGTCGAAGGAGAATTCGCGGCCCTGGTTGTCCGACGCAAAGGAACGGCCATTCACCAGGACGGTGTTGAATTCCGGACCGAAGCCACGGACCGTCACGAACTGGCCTTCGCCACCGTTACGGTCGATGGAGACGCCGGGGATGCGCTGCAAAGATTCCGCGACGTTGCTGTCCGGGAACTTGCCCAGGTCTTCGCTGGCGATGCTGTCCAGGATGACGCCGGAGGTGCGCTTGATCTCGGCAGAGGCCAGCAGCGACCGGCGGATGCCCGTCACCACAATCTCTTCCAGCGTGTCGCCGCCGGCCGCCGGAGCCTGCTGCGCCCCCGCAGGCGTGGCTGACAGGGCGGCGCACAAAACCGCCAGGCTGACGCCGGTCTTGCCCGCGAACATACGCCGGGCCTTGTTGTCTTGAGACATTTTGACTAATCCTCCCGCTTTCTTGTCATGCTTCCCTGGAACCCGGTCGGGAAAGGGACGCGACCGGGGTTCCTGATTTTTGAAACCCACCACCGGCGGCACAGAATCTTATGGTCGATAATTGTTGCCGCAGGGTCGAACCCATTCATATATGAATTATCAGACAAATATAACATTTGAATCTGAACGACCGGCCTTTTCCGTCGGGAAGCCGACCGGTGTGATATTCCCGCATCAGATTTTCCGGGAAAGCGGCCGTGTGGATCAGGCGACGGTCGCTAACATTATTATATATTTCAATTGTTTATCGATGTTTCTTCGGAGGTTGTCATACAACTCTTCTAACATTCATTTTATAATATAAATATGGAAATCACTCGACAAACCTGCCCCATCACCCTTAATTTAGATATCTGGCCGTCCCTGGGAACAAGCTGCAAAAGCAGCGACCGGGACCCGTGCGGGCTGAAAAGGACCCGACGGCAAAGCCATATGGAATGCATGGGAGGATGCTTTGGACAAGCCGGTCAAGACCGTTGTGATCGCCGGGGGCGGCAGTGCGGGCTGGATCACCGCCGGACGCATCGCGGCCCGCAACGCACAGGGGCCGGACGCGGTCCGCGTGATCCTGATCGAGTCATCTTCCATCGGCACCATCGGCGTGGGTGAAGGCACCTGGCCCACCATGCGCAACACCCTGCGCAAGATCGGGATCAAGGAAACCGACTTCATCCGCCATTGCGACGCCGCCTTTAAACAGGGGGCGAAGTTCGTGCGGTGGACCGACGGCACCGATGCCGACGGCTATTACCATCCGCTGAACCCGCCGCAGGCGGCCACACAGATCAACCTGTCGGGCCATTGGCAGCGTCTGGCCCGCAAGGGCGGCCCCGATTTCGCCACCGCTGTCGATTTCCAGGCCAGCCTGTGCGAGGCGGGGCTGGCGCCCAAATCCATCACCAGCCCCGAATATGCGGGCATCGCCAATTACGCCTATCACCTGGACGCCGGCAAATTCGCCGACCTGCTGCGCGACCATGCCGTGGGCCGTCTGGGCGTCATCCATATGGTGGATGACATCACAGAGGTGCATCAGGACGCGGACGGCGACATTACCGGCCTGAGCCTGCGCGGGGCCGGTCTGGTGCCGGGCGATTTCTTCATTGATTGCACCGGCTTTGCCTCCCTGCTGCTGGGCCGGACCTATGGTGTGGGGTTCAAGGATTGCACCGATGTGCTGTTCTGTGACCGGGCGCTGGCGCTGCAGGTGCCGTATGAGCGGGAGGATTCCCCTGTCGCCACCCACACGATCTCAACGGCACAGGAGGCGGGCTGGATATGGGATATCGGCTTGCCAACCCGGCGCGGCGTCGGCCATGTCTATTCCAGCCGGCACACGACCGATGAACAGGCGGAGGAAGCGCTGCGCAGCTATGCCGGGCCGATGGCGAGCGGTTTGACGGCCCGCATGATCAAGATCCGTGCCGGACACCGCGAGACTTTCTGGACCCACAATTGCGTGGCCGTCGGCCTTTCGGCAGGGTTTCTGGAACCGCTGGAGGCATCGGCCTTGATGCTGATCGAAACGGCGGTGGATTTCATCGCCGACCGGTTGCCGGCCCGGCGGTCGGTCATGGATGTGCTGTCCCGGCAGTTCAACCGCGCCTTCCTGCACCATTGGGATCGGATTATCGAATTCCTGAAGCTGCATTACATTCTGACCAAGCGCACCGACACCGCCTTCTGGCGGGACAATTGCGACCCGGCCAGCATTCCGGAGGGCCTGCGTGAACGCCTTGAACTCTGGCGGCATCATCCGCCCGGCCCCGGCGATTTCCCGCACCAGCCGGAGGTGTTTTCCTGGCCCTCCTACCAGTACATTCTGCACGGGATGGGGTTTGAGACGGCCTATGATGGCTTGCCGCCGCTGGCCGGGGAAACGGCGGGGGCGCAGCGGGCCTTTGCCATGGCCGAACGCGCCCGCGAACAGGCATTGCGCGACCTGCCCCGCCATCGCCAACTGTTGAACGCCAT
>CALRNG020000177.1:0-7519 GCA_943369495.1 Rhizobium sp. Q54 | reverse complement strand
CGGCTGGAGGCAGCGGCGGCGCAAGGTGTCGGCCCTTTTCCCGCTCCCGGCATCGCCATTGTCGGCGCCGTGGACGCGCTGCTGGCCGGTCGCCCCGCGCTGGAGGCCGAAGAGGCCTTCGCCAAGGCCCTGGCCGACGGGCGGCGGGCCGATGCGGCGGCGGGCGGGGCCCTTATCGGGCCGCACCGGTCCGACCTGGCCGTCACCTACCGCGCCAAGGATATGCCGGCCGAACTGGGCAGTACAGGCGAACAGAAGGCCCTGCTGATCGCCATCGTGCTGGCCAATGCCCGGCTGATGCGGGCGGAGACAGGAACGGCACCACTGCTGCTGCTGGATGAGGTGGCGGCCCACCTGGATGAGGGGCGGCGCCAGGCGCTGTTCGATGAGATTCTGGCCACAGGCAGCCAGGCCTGGATGACCGGCACGGATGCCGCTATCTTCCGCCCGCTGGGGGCGTCCGCCACCCATGTCACGGTTGCGCAATCGCGACTTAGCCCTCAATCCGGCAATGTTGAATTGTCGGATTGAGGGACGGCGGCGACCGTCGCCGCGCCGCCCATGCGGCGTCAGCCAAGCTGCCGGATGGCAGCGCCGGCGACTGAGGCCATTGACCGACCTCGGTCAATGAAAACGGATAAGCCCCATGCGGATTTTTGACAGCGCGAATACGCTTTTACCCCTGTTTTTAGGCTGTTTCTGCTACACTCCGGCACCATGACGAACACCGATCACAACACCACCGCCGCCCTGTCCGTTTCCGCTGCCGCAGAGGAATATGGGGCCAGTTCCATCAAGGTGCTGAAGGGCCTGGACGCCGTCCGTAAACGCCCCGGCATGTATATCGGCGACACCGATGACGGGTCGGGCCTGCACCATATGGTGTATGAGGTGGTGGACAACGCCATCGATGAGGCCCTGGCCGGCCATGCCGACCGCGTGGATGTGCGCCTGAATGCCGATGGCTCCGTGACGGTGCGCGACAATGGCCGTGGCATCCCCGTGGATATCCATAAGGAAGAGGGCGTGTCGGCGGCAGAGGTCATCATGACCCAGCTGCATGCCGGCGGTAAGTTCGACCAGAACAGCTACAAGGTGTCCGGCGGTCTGCACGGCGTGGGCGTGTCGGTGGTGAACGCCCTGTCGGAAGTGCTGGACCTGCGCATCTGGCGGCTGGGCCGGGTGTGGGAGATGCGGTTTGCCCATGGTGACGCCGTGGCCCCGCTGGCCGATGTCGGCCCCGCCCCCATCGTGGCCGAGGGCAAGCGCGCCGGTGAGGCGCTGACCGGTACGGAAGTGACCTTCCTGCCGTCCAAGGCCACCTTCACCAAGACCGAGTTTGATTTCCAGACCCTGGAACACCGCCTGCGGGAGCTGGCCTTCCTCAATTCCGGCGTGCTGATCATCTTCACCGACGCGCGCGGGGTGGAGCCGAAGACCGTTGAGCTGTTCTATGAGGGTGGGCTGGAGGCGTTCGTCGCCTATCTGGACCGCTCCAAGACGGCCCTGCACAAGCCCGGCATCTATGCCAAGGCCGAACGCGCGACGGAACTTGGCGTGTCCATCGGCGTGGAAGTGTCGTTGCAGTGGAACGACAGCTATCACGAGACGACGCTGTGCTTCACCAACAACATCCCGCAGCGGGACGGCGGCACCCATCTGGCCGGCTTCCGCGCCGCGCTGACCCGCACCGTCAACAAATACGCGGAAGAAAGCGGCATCCTGAAGAAGGAAAAGGTGGCGCTGTCGGGCGACGACATGCGTGAAGGCCTGACCTGCATCATCTCCGTCAAGGTGCCCGACCCGAAATTCTCCAGCCAAACCAAGGATAAGCTGGTCTCCTCCGAAGTGGGCCCCGTGGTACAGGCGATCTGCGCCGATGCCCTGTCCACCTGGTTTGAGGAACATCCCGCTGATGCCCGCCGGATCGTGGGCAAGGTGGTGGAAGCCGCCGCCGCGCGTGAGGCCGCCCGCAAGGCCCGCGAACTGACCCGCCGCAAGGGAGCGCTGGACATGGCCAGCCTGCCCGGCAAGCTGGCCGATTGTCAGGAACGCGATCCCGCCCTGTCGGAACTGTTCATCGTGGAGGGTGATTCGGCCGGCGGTTCCGCCAAGCAGGGCCGGTCGCGCCAGAACCAGGCCATTCTGCCGCTGCGCGGCAAGATCTTGAATGTGGAGCGTGCGCGCTTCGACAAGATGCTGTCTTCGGCGGAGATTGGCACCCTGATCGCGGCGCTGGGCACCGGTATCGGGCGTGACGAGTTGAACCCGGAAATCGGGTTCCAGATCGAAAAGGCCCGCTATCACAAGATCATCATCATGACGGACGCCGATGTCGACGGCGCCCATATCCGCACCTTGCTGCTGACCTTCTTCTATCGGCAGATGCCACAGCTGATCGAGAAGGGCTATCTCTATATCGCGCAGCCGCCGCTGTACCGCGTGAAGCGCGGCACCGCCAAGGAACGGTATCTGAAGGATGACCGCGCGCTGGAAGATTACCTGATCACCCAAGGCACTGACGATGTGTTCCTGGTGGCCGCCGACGGTACGCCCAAGGGTGGCGATGATCTGCGCGGTCTGGTCGAACAGGCCCGCGCCGCCAAATCCGCCATCCAGGCCCTGGCCCGCAAGGCCGGCAACCGCGATGTGGTGGAACAGGCCGCCATCATCGGTGCCCTGTCGTCCAAGCTGCTGGACGATGCGCCCCGCGCCATCGCTCTGGCCGCGACCATCGCCGACCGTCTGAACGTGCTGGCCCGTGACCGCGCTGTGGCCGCCGGCGATGCCATGGCCGTGGATGCCACCCCCGCCGCCATCGGCGGCTGGCAGGGCACGGCGGATCAGGATGGTCTGGTCCTGTCGCGCACCCGGCGTGGCGTGACCCACCGCCATGTGCTGGATGCCGACCTGCTGAAAAGTGTGGAGGCACGCCGCCTGGACGCCATGGTCGATCAGCTGTCTTCCACCTATAGCGTTGCCGGCACCCTGCGCCACCGCGTGAAGGATCTGCGCCATGTCACGGGCCCGTCCTCGCTGTTCGAAGGCGTCATCGACCAGGGCCGCCACGGCCTGACCATTCAGCGCTACAAGGGCCTGGGCGAGATGAACCCGGAACAGCTGTGGGAAACCACGCTGGACCCCAATGTCCGCACCCTTTTGCAGGTCAAGGTCAACCATGCCGACGAGGCCGAGGATGTGTTCAGCACCCTGATGGGCGACGTGGTCGAACCCCGCCGTGCCTTCATCCAGGAAAACGCCCTCAAGGTCGCGAACCTGGACGTGTGATGAGGGGAACGGGGGTGGCTTGGCCCCCCCACCTCTGCTGTTCTCCTGCCTGTTTAGCGTCTCCAGTCCCTCTCCAGCCCCCATGGCGCCTCACCGACGATGCTGTCCCTGCTGTACCGCTGGTTCCGCTCCCCCCGGTCGCGCCTGCATGACGTGACGCTGGGCCGGCGTCTTGGCACGCTGGCGCTGTGGGTGATAGCCGTCTGCGCCGCTCATATCATCGCCATGATGGTGCTGGAGGGGATGGCGCTGCGCGATGCGCTGTGGCTGACGGCCACGACCATCGTCACCGTCGGCTATGGCGATCTGTTCGCCAAGACCGATGCCGGGCGGCTGGCGACGGTCGGCTTCATGTATGTCGGCGGCATTTTCGTGGTGGCCAGTCTGGTATCCGCCCTGGTCGACTGGCGCACGGACAGCCAAGAACGCAAGGCCAACGGGACCTGGGGGTGGAAATTGTCGAACCATCTGCTGTTGATCGGTGAACCCAGCGGCGACGCGGTCCAGCATCTTTGCCGTCTGGTCGATCAGGTCCGCGCGCATGAGGATTGGCGCGACACGCCCATCCTGCTGCTGACCCGCGCGTTCGAAACGACCCGCCTGCCGGCGGCGCTGGCCGACCGCGGGGTCGTGCATGTCACGGGCAGTGCCGCCGATGCTACAGCACTCGCCAACGCGGCCCCTGACCGGGCGCGGACATCGCTGGTCTTTTCCAGCTCCGAAACCGACCGGGAGGCGACGGCCCGCGTGCTGGACACCGTCCTGCGCCTGCGGGAAGCGGGGCAGACGACCCCGATCATCGCCGAATGTGTCGATGTGGGCGACCATAACCGTCTGGCCCGCCTTGGTACTGCCCAACCCATCCGCGTCATGCACGGCTATCCTGAGGTGGCGGCGCGCGCCATTGTCAGCCCCGGATCGGAAGCGCTGATCGAACAGCTGTTCACGGCGGAAGGCGACGAATGCCGCCGCGTCGATCTGCCGCGCGTCTGGGAGGGCACCTGGCTGGACCTGCTGACCCGTATCGCCGGTGCCGGCATCGGCACGCCTATCGGCTATCTCTGCGCCGACACGGGCGCAGTGCTGGCCAACCCCGTGGGCCGATCCATCCGCGCCAAGGCCCTGTTCCTGATCGTGGGCGATGACCGGCAGGTCAATGCCGCCCGCGATACGGCGCGCACCCTGTTCGGTTAGGCCTGGACCGCGACAGGCAGCAGGCCGTCGCCCGGACCGTTGAAGCTGAACCGCTGCGCCAGTTCCACGATCAGTGTAAACGTCTGCCGCACGGTGGGCGCATCCAGATCAAGCCCCGTGATCTTGGCGCGCTCCAGCAGCAGAGCGTGGAAGTGGGGGCCGCCCTGCGCCAGGGCCGCCGTCAGGTCGCCCATTGCTGGCTCCCCGCGCGTCTGCTCCCTCTCCGCGCTAAAGCCCAGCCAGACTGCCAACCCGACCGCCACCGTCCGCTCTTCCACCGACCGGCCCTCCACTTCCATGGCGCTCAGCTGTGTCTTCAGCAGCTGATAGACATTGAGAAGGCGCTTCACACGGCGCGGCGCGCCCCCCAGCAGCGGGGCAACCGCCGCAATCTCCGCCCGGTCGATGGCCGACAGGGGCGACAGGACGAGGGTCTGAGGGGCGGGCGGCGCTGGAGAAGGCTCATCAGGTGCACGCGGTGCTGGCACGGGCACCGGGTCGGGCGCCTTTCGGCCAGGCTCGCGGTCAGATGAGGGCGGCACCGCAGTGTCCTCTCCCCCTGAAAGCTCCAGTGTATCCTCCTCCGTGTCGACTGCGTCCTGCACCTTCAGCGCTGCTTCGCGGGCGGGTGCTGAACGCTCCGGCAATGCCGGGACGAGGGATGGGGGTGCCGGTTCGCTGGCCGGACGCGGGGAAACCTGATCACCCTTGGCGATCCGATCCATCAGGCCCGTCAGGAAGCGGCTACAGGCCGCACCATCCATCGGTTCCACCCAGAACGGTATCTGGAAAATCTTCTCCAGATAGTCGCGCGGGCTGGCCATATCCCCGCCGTTGCCACCCTTCCCAGTCAACATCTCCGCATAGGTACGTTCAAGCGACCGTTCTACCCAACGCACATCGACCGCCACGACCACAACGAACAGGTCAAAGGCCAGCAGCAGATGCACCGCCTGCAACACCTCCACCACCTTTTCCGGGGGACAGCGGTCCAGATCGTCGATGTACAGCACGATGCGGTCGAAGACGGGATAATCCCGGTCTTCCGCCATATCAGAGGGTTTCGCCAGGGTGATGGCGTCGATCACAGAGGCGGGCAGACGGTCCTGATGCGGGCTGAGAAGGTCTTCCAGCTTGCGGGTGAACAGCGCGCTGTCATGGCGCAGCCGTTCCTTCAACTGCCAGTCCCCACCCCTTTCATTCATGCGCATCAGGTCGGACAGCGACTGGAAATCCTTGCGGATGGTGGCCACCAGGGTCAGATGCCGGGAATAGTCGCCACCGCCGGCGCGTTCGCGGATGAAGCGGGTCAGGCGGCCCGCCGTGCTCTGTGCTGCGAAGGCATGTTCGGCCGCGGCCAGGGTTTCCTGCGCCCGGTTCAACCGCCGCTCGCTGTCCTGCAGGGCGAGGCGCGATTGCTCCGCCGCCGCCTCGGCCTCCGCGACCTTCTGCAGATGAGCTGCTTCTGTCCGGCTGGCCAGACCGTCCAGTTGGGTGCGGACAGTGTCCAGCTTATCCAGCACGGGCCGCGCCTTATCGATCCAAGACTTGGCCGTCCCCAGCAGCACGACGCCAGCGGCCACGGCCTGACCCAGCGCCAGATTGGCATCCCGCAGCCAGGGCCAGGTCCCCATTTCTGCCAGCCAGCTTTGCCCCACGGCAAGACCGACCGGCACCGTCACCAGCAACCCCGCCAACAAGGCCAGATCGCGGGTGCGGGTGGATCTCCACAGGGCGCGCAACAGTACATCCGCCCGCTCCCGCGTCCGGTGCCCCGACCGCCACAGTTCCATGATCTCTGCGGTGCGGTCATGCAGGTTGGGCATTCCCAGGCTTTGGCCCAGCGTATCCAGCGCCTTCTTGGTCTCAGCCGGCAATTCCTTCTCAAACGCTGTACGAATCACGGCAGTCATGTCACCGGCGGTCAAGCGCCGTTGCTGCCCCACCTCGATACGGTGCTTGTCGCGCGCCGTCTGCGCCTCTTCCTCCGCCTTCCTGGCGACCAGACCCAGCGTTACCAGTTCCTCCAGCGCCTCAAAGGTCAGCCGGCGGGCGGTTGCCAGCCGTTCAAACAGCTTGTCGGGCTGGGTCTGCGCCTGCTCTCGCTCCTGCTCGCGCCGGATCCAGCCATCCAGCTCCTGGAAAATATGATGGACCAGACTGGCCCAGAGATTCTGTTCGACATAGTGCCAGGCATTGAAATGGATGGGCACGACGGTGCCGCAGAAGGGGCTGTTCTCGCTCTGGCGCGCCGTCTCGGTAATGGCCTTGATGTTGTGTTTGATACGTCCCATGAAAAAGCTTTTGCCGCTGCCCCAATGGCCGAACAGCCCGATGGACAGCGGCGGCCGCGCCGTTCGCAGACAGATCAGATTGGCAAAGGCCTTGGCATCCTGATCCACACCCAGAAGGTCCGGCCCGTCCGTGTCGTCGCTGTTGAAGCTAGTGATACGCAGGGCGTTGAGGGGCGGGGGTGGTTCCGGCGCCGAACTGGACTGCACGATCTCTTCCAGTGTCGCCATGGCATCAGGATCGAGCGTGACCTCCTCGCCTTGGACTTTGATGTCGGTGAGGTCTAAGGGCTGGTTCTCAGCCTCCCACGCACGCGCCACGTCACGACGGAGGGTCTCCAGATCAACGCCCTTCACCTCAATCGCTGAGTCCATGGTCAGGATGAGATCAACAACGGTGATTAATTTACGCCCTGATTCCTTTGCATGCCCCATAGCATGCGTCATCCAAGGCCGAAGGCTCCCGAGGACGACGTCCCCACTTTCAATGACGGGTTTACTGAGATAGTCATCAACCGTCGCGGTTATCCATCCCTTCGCAAAGCGAGCCAAAATATTCTTATACGGTTGCTTATAATATGCGGAACATTCTTTAGAGTTTGATGCATAAATTAGCGCTGTAAGCAGATCACTGGCCGACACAACAAGATCAACACCTAATGTTGTTCGATAAATCAATCTCTCGGCCAAGCGTATTGCCCACCGCACAACCTTGTCACACTCAGGCCACGGGCTGTAAATCTCCG
>CALRNG020000176.1:0-7528 GCA_943369495.1 Rhizobium sp. Q54 | reverse complement strand
TGCGTCAATGGCTGGGCGATGCCGACAGCAGCGCCGCCTGACCCACCCGACGCAATCTGGAACCGCCCATGACCCGCCCCAGCACCATCGTCCCCGTCGCCCTGGGTGACCGTTCCTACGACATCCATATCGGGCCGGGCCTGATCCGCGATGCCGGCCCCCTGATCCGCGATGCCGTAGGCAACCGCCCGCTGGTGGTGCTGACCGACAGTGCGGTGGCTGATCTGCACCTGTCGTCCTTGCTGGACAGTCTGCGCGCCGCCGGGGCACGGGTGCTGGACCCGATCGTGGTGCCGTCGGGTGAGGCCAGCAAGGATATGGAAAAGCTGGGCGAGGTGATGGACGCCCTGCTGTCGCGCGGGATTGAGCGCAAAACGGTCCTGGTGGCGCTGGGCGGCGGGGTCGTGGGCGACCTGGGCGGCTTTGCGGCGGCCATTGCCCTGCGCGGCATCGATTTCATCCAGGTCCCGACCACGCTGCTGTCTCAGGTGGACAGTTCTGTGGGTGGCAAGACCGGCATCAACAGCCGCCATGGCAAAAACCTGATCGGCGCCTTCCACCAGCCGCGCCTGGTGCTGGCCGATACAGACAGTCTGAAGACCCTGCCCCGGCGCGAGGTTCTGGCCGGCTACGCGGAGGTGGTGAAATACGGGCTGATCGACCGGCCGGATTTCTTCACCTGGCTGGAGACCAATGGCCAGGCGCTGGTCGACGGCGACGACGCCCTTCTGACCGAGGCGATCCGGGTATCGTGCGACGCCAAGGCCGATATCGTGGCCAAGGATGAACGCGAAGGCGGCCTGCGCGAGCTGCTGAACCTGGGTCACACATTCGGCCATGCGCTGGAGGCGGAGGCCGGGTACGGCGCCACCCTGCTGCATGGCGAGTCGGTTTCCGTCGGCATGGTCATGGCGTTCGACCTGTCGGTGCGCATGGGCCTGTGCCCGGCGGGCGACCTTTCGCGGGTCAAGGCGCATCTGTCGGAGGTTGGGTTGCCCGTGTCGGCCGCCCATCTGGGCGGCGGCGCCTGGACAGCGGAAAAGCTGGCGTCGCACATGGCCAAGGACAAGAAGGTCAAGGATGGGCGCGTCACCTTCATCCTGGCGCGCGGCATCGGCCAGGCGTTCCGCTGCGCCGATGTGGCGCTCGACGATGTGAAGACGGTGCTGGCTGCCTCGCTGGCAAGATAGAGCGGCGCCGGCGCTGGAGGAAAGGCCAACGCGAAACCCCGGTTGCGGATATTGCAAACACGCTTTCGCTGAAAATCCCATCCCTATGCCGGGTTGGTTTTGCCAAGCCGTTGGTTTACCTTGACCCATCGGTCCAAGGCAGGACCCACCAATTCGGGGTAGGGCATGTTCGCCATCATCGGCCTTGTCGGCGTGTTCTTCTGCGTGTTCGGCGGTTACGTCATCTTTGGCGGCAAGATGGGCATCATTGTTGAGGCCCTGCCCAAAGAGATCATGATCATCGGCGGATCGGGCCTCTCCTCCTTTTTGATCACCAACTCCACGCACACGGTCAAAGCGTCGGGCAAGGACATTAAGAAGATCTTCGCGGGCTCGCCCTTCCATAAGAAGGAATATATCGAGCTCCTGTCCCTGCTCTATCAGATCTTGAAGACCATGAAGAGCAAGGGTGTGCTGGCCATTGAGCAGCACATCGAAAAGCCGCTGGAAAGCAACATCTTCAACGCCTATCCCGCCGTGATGAAAAGCAACACGACGGTCAAGTTCATCTCCGACTATCTGCGCATGTATTCCATCGGCGTCGATAACCCGATGGAAATGGAAAGCCTGATGGAGGCGGAGATCGACAAGATGAAGCATGAGGACCAGCATTCGTCCCATGCTATCCAGGGTCTGGCCGACGCGCTGCCGGCGCTGGGTATCGTGGCCGCCGTGCTGGGCGTGATCAAGACCATGGCGTCCATCTCCGAACCGCCGGAAGTGCTGGGCAAGCTGATCGGCGGCGCGCTGGTCGGCACCTTCATGGGCATCTTCCTGGCCTATTGTCTGGCGGCCCCCATCGCGGGGCGCCTGAAAGGCATCGCGGAAGAGGACAGCCTGTTCTATGGCGTGATCAAGACTGCGGTCGTGGCGCATCTGGGCGGATACGCGCCACAGGTGTCGATCGAGGCGGCGCGAAAAAAAGTGCCCACCGAATACATGCCGGACTTTAACGAGCTGGAAGAACTGCTCTCGCAGATCAGTTGAGACGGCATCGCCCGATCAGGCCCGGCCCCGGCAACGGCGGCCGGGTTTTTTTGTGCTTTGCAGCAAGTCTCCGGCCAGACAAAAATTTGGAACAAGCGTTTAAATCCCTCTGGAAACCGGCTTCAGAAAGCCCCAAGCTATGACCTAAGAAGACTGTGGAAAACACAGGTGACGGATACGCTTGGGAGGAAGATCCAAATGCTCGCTGGTTTGATGATGGACCGCCCGTTGATGATCATCGGCCTGCTGCGCCATGCCGCGCAGAATTATGCCGATCAGATGATCACGTCGCGGTTCGCGGCGGAGACGGCGCACCGCTATACCTGGAAGGATGCCTGGCACCGGACGGCACGGCTGGCCCATGCGCTGGACGCGCTGGGTGTGAAGCCGGGGGACCGGGTGGGTACGCTGGCCTGGAACGACCACCGGCACCTGGAACTTTACTATGCCCTGCCGGGGATCGGTGCCGTCTGCCACACGGTCAATCCGCGCCTGTTCCCCGACCAGATCACCTATATCTTGAACCATGCCGAGGATCGGTTCCTGTTCGTCGATCCCATGTTCCTGCCGCTGATCGAAAAGCTGTGGCCGACCTTCAAGGGGGTTGAAGGCGTAGTGGTGATGACGCAGCCGGAACTGATGCCGGCCAGCAGTGTGATCTCGGCCCTCTACTGCTATGAAACACTGCTGGCGGCCCAGCCCGACCGGTATGCGTGGCAGGATTTTGATGAGAGTACCGCCTGCGGTCTTTGCTACACATCCGGCACGACGGGCAATCCCAAGGGCGTGCTCTATTCCCACCGCTCTTCAGTGCTGCATGCCTATGGCATGCTGACGGCGCCGGGCCTGGACGTGCGGGCGGCGTCCACCATCCTGGTGGTGGTGCCGCTGTTCCATGCCAATGCCTGGGGCTACCCTTATTCTGCCGCCATCGTGGGGGCCAGGATGGTGCTGCCTGGCCCCCGGCTGGATGGGAAAAGCGTCTATGAGCTGATAGAGCAGGAGCAGGTCACCATCTCGTCTGGCGTGCCGACGGTCTGGCTGGGTCTGCTGGCGCATATGCGCGCCACGGGTGCGCGGTTCAGCAGCCTGAAGAATGTGACCGTCGGCGGTTCCGCCTTGCCGCGCGCCATGCTGGAGGAATTTGAGCTGACCCATGGTGTGGCCTGTGTCCAGGGCTGGGGCATGACGGAACTGTCGCCCGTCGGCTCGGTCGGCGCCCTGTCGCAGGTCGAAGCCGCCCTGCCGGTGGAACAGCAGCATGACGCCAAGCTGCGGGCCGGTCGTCCGCTCTATGGTGTGGAGATGCGGGTCATAGGCCCCGATGGCCAGGATCAGCCGCGCGACGGTCAATCCTATGGCGAGCTGGTGGTGCGTGGCCCCTGGATCACGCGCGGATATTACAAGGACGACAAGGCCAACGAGAATGCCTTCACGCCCGACGGCTGGTTCAAGACCGGCGACGTGGCCGTGATCAGCGAGGACGGGGCCATGAGCATCGTCGATCGCGCCAAGGATGTGATCAAATCGGGCGGCGAATGGATCAGCTCCATCGACCTGGAAAACGCCGCCATGGGTCACCCGTCGGTGCAGGAGGCGGCGGTGGTCGGCGTGCCGCATCCGCGCTGGGTCGAACGGCCGTTGCTGATCATCGTGCCGCGCGCCGGGCACGAGCCGGACAAGGAGGCGCTGATGCGCCATCTGGAGGGGGAGGTGGCCAAATGGTGGCTACCGGATGATATCGTCTTCGTGTCCGAACTGCCGCATTCGGCGACGGGCAAGCTGTTGAAGACGGAACTGCGTAAGCGTTTCCTGAACCACGCCCTGCCCTCGACGGAGGCGGCAGCCGAGTGATACGACCGGTCAAAATTCTTGACCGTTAGTATCCGCGCCGACGGGCGCGGCGGCGGCCTATGCCGCCGAAGCTTGAAATGCCGATCTGTCGGTACTTCAAGCCGCTGGTATGATGTCGTGAAGCCTCCTGCGGGAAAAGTGATCTTTGACATCGCGTGACGTGAAGCAGTTCACAGGAGCCTTGGTTCAGTTCACGGCTATCGTGGTTGTCGTACGCAACCCAGAATGGCCGCGCCATGACACCGGACCCCATTGCCGCCTTTATCGGCGCCGTCCACGGCATGCAGGCGCGGATCGCCCAATCGGGTGACCGCGCGCTGTTGCGCCAGATCGTCGGGGCAGATGCGGCGCAGATGCTGGTTCATGTGCCGCTCTCGGCCCGTGGCGTCCTCGTCTCGGCGCAGGTGGAAGGGCGGCTCAACACCGCCAGACGCAGCCATCCCGATGCCGTCACCCTGCTGGTGGGGGAGGATATGCGCGCCACGGGCCTGCTGGTGGTGGACTGGCCAGCAGTGGGGCCGGTGACGTTGCTGGAGGTCCTCTTCCTGCCGCATCTGCGCGGGCAGGGGCGGGGAACGCGGCTGCTGTCGGCCCTGACCGCGGTGGCGGATACCCAGCGGCAACCCGTCCGGGCCATCCTGTTCTATGACAGCCCGGCCCGTCGCCTGCTGTCGCGGACAGGCTTTACCAAGGTCTGTGACGATGGGACCGAGATCCTGATGGAACGGCGGGCTGGCGCACCCATCGCTGCGTCGGAAGCTGTGGCAATGTGATGTCATACCAGCGGCTTGAAATACTGACTCATCAGCATTTCAAGCTTCGGCGGCATGGGCCGCCGCCGCGCCAGTCGGCGCGAATACTAACGGTCAAGAATTTTGACCGTTAGTATCAATCGTTGGAGCGTACTCATGCCATCACCCCTGACGCAGACGGCGCAGCAGGGTCTGGCTTGCCTTGCCATCCACCGGCAGTCCGACGGATTTCTGGTAGGTGCGGATAGCCGCCACCGTTCGCTTGCCCAGAAAGCCGTCGGCTTTGCCTTTGTGAAGCCCCAGCTTGATCAGGCGCGTCTGGATTTCGCGCACGCCGGCCTGATCGACGGGAATGGCGCGGGCGCCGGCTGCGGCCCCGCTGATCATGGCGGTGACTGGACCGATGGCCTGCGCCGGGCTGGCCCCATCCTCATCATCCCCACTGTCCCCGTCATTGGCGGGCAGGGTCCCGGACACCGTGGAACGGCGGATGGTGGCGCTGCCGGGCGGGCCGCCCAGCATGCCTGCCGGCGGGCCTGCTGCCACCTCGACATTGCGGCCCCCCGCTTCCAGGCGCCGCAGGGCCTGACGCCCGCCAGGATCGCCGGCTTCCGCCGACTGTCCATACCAGGCGCGGGCGGCATCCAGATCCGGGGCCCCATCCACCCCCTGTTCATACAGGGTGCCCAGCATGTAGAGGGCCCGCGCCACACCGGCATCGGCCGCCTGCTGGAACCAGCGCGCCGCCTCGCCGGGCTCGCGCTCAAGGCCATAGCCTTCCGTGTAGAGCAGGCCCAGATCGAAGGCCGCCTCGGCATGGCCCAGTTCGGCGGCCTTGCGGTACCAGGAGGCCGCCTGCTCCATATCGTCGGGAATGCCGATATCACCGCGGAAAAGCTCCGCCAATGTCCAGCAGGCATCGGCATCCCCCTTGGCCGCCGCCTGACCGTACCAATAGAGGGCGCGACGCATATCTTGCTGGCTGGTCGGGGTCTGGGATGTCAGGGCATCGGCCAGAGCCATCTGCGAATCAGTGTCCCCTGCGCGTGCCCTGTCCTCCATGGCTTTCAGTTCCGGGTCCGCACTTGCCGCCAGGGCCGGCGGGACCTGTGTGCCGGCGGCCAGTGCGGCAGCGGCGCCCGCCGCGCCTGCCGCGCCCGCGACGGCAGCGCCGGCCTTGCGCCGCGGCTTGGTGGGGGCGGCCACCTTTTTCGGCGCGGCGGCGGCGGGCTTCTTCACCGTCGGCTTCACCGGCTTCTGCACCGTCGGCTTCTTCACCTCCTGCGCTGGTGCGGCGGGCAGTGTCAGGGTCGACAGCAGCAGGGGCGCCAGCAGGGCGGGTACGAATCGGCGCAGAAGGCGGGCGGCGTGTTTTGGCATTCTTCGTGTATCCGGTGCACAACCGGTCTCTCGACCACAAGGGATGGGGGCAGGTTGCGCACATTAGCACGATGGACGGTGTCCGCCAGTCCCCCGGCAGCACCATATGACCGGGCATCGCGAAGCTATTGCGCAGCCGTGGCAAACTGATTATGGTGCGCGCCGCCCGTCAGACGGGCCGGTGTTGGGGCGTCGCCAAGCGGTAAGGCAGCGGTTTTTGGTACCGCCATTCCCAGGTTCGAATCCTGGCGCCCCAGCCACCCTTCCTCCCCTTGAAATCACGCTCAAGGCCGCGCTCGGCACGGGGTGTTGCATTCTTCCGCATATATGCGACCGGTCATCTTGCGGTTCCCACCGTTCGGGGGGAAAATCACGGTAGGAGGAATAGATAAAATTTTGTATACTTGTCCGATGGTGGATAGTCGAGCTTATGCCTTTAGGGTATAAGGCTGCTTAATGGCTTGTTAATCAGCCGACCACGCGGTCGATACCGGCAGTAACGGATACCGAGCAGAAGGGCGCAAGGGCAGCTTCATGAATCGCCAACCAAATGCACCGAAACGCGATTGGGTCCGGGTAAAACCCGGCGAGCGTTCGTCTGCCAACGCGATGAATGACAAGCCCGAATATGATGATCAGAAGCTGCTGACGCTGCTGCAAAGTGCCAAGCGCGAGGTGCAGGGACTGCGCCTGATCCATCTGCATATGTCGCTTCTGAAGGATAAGAGCCAGCTCGATCTGATCTCCATCAAGCGGGCCATGCAGGAAACCGCCGACCAGTCGGCCTATCTCCAGCTGTTCTCCCTGTCTAATGACGATGTCATCGTCCTGTACAAAGGTATCAAGTTCTCCTTGATCTCCGAGGTTTGTTCGAAGATCGAAAAGCTGATGCTGTCGCGCACCACCATGCTGAAGCGCAATCCCTATGGGGAGGACAGTCTCTATTCGATCATGGAATTGTCGCTGAACTTCGTGAACGTGATCCGGTTCATCGAAGGGCTGGCGCGGGAGAGCGGACCTGACGCTGCGAAGGCGGAGACGAAGCCGCCGATCACCCTAGAAGAGTTGGGCAAGATCGAACGCGCAGTGCAGATGTTCGACCTGTCGCCCTTCATGTTGAACCAACCCGTGGTCAACATCACGAACGGCGAAACCAACGAATTTGAATATTTCGAACTCTATATCGCCATCAAGGCTCTGGAAGAGCGGTTGTCGCCCAATTACGACATTACCGCCAACAAGTGGCTGTTCAGCTATTTCACGGCCAATCTGGACAATTCAGTGTTGAAGGCGCTGAATTATGGTGTGGATTTTCTGCGCGGTCGG
>CALRNG020000175.1:0-7535 GCA_943369495.1 Rhizobium sp. Q54 | reverse complement strand
GCTCGTGTCTCAGGCGCTTCAAACGGTTGCCAAGCTGGCGCGCGCGGCGGAGAAGGGTTTGCCCATCGGTCCAGGCGCGGTGCGCATGGACGAAGCCGGCGATTTCAGCGTCACCAGCCCCACCACGGCCTCGCGACACCATTTCTTCCTGGACGGGCTGATGTTTCATGTCAGCCTGACACCGGATGATCGGGGCACCTTGCTGCAGATCTGGGCCGAGGTGGGGTATATGCCCTTCACCATCGAATCGCCCGAGAAGCGGATTCGGTTGTCCAAGGTGCTCCGCGCTGCCGGCCACCTGCAGAACGCCCGGTTCGTGGTGGACAATAAGCAGATGATCATGGTGCTGGGACAGGCCCGCGTGGACGGCCATGTGACCTTGCCCGACTTCATGTATGAGATCCTGCAGTTCCTGCAGGAGGCGCGGCCCTATCTGAAGGTGCTGGGCCAGTATTTGTGATTAGAGCGGATACACGCTGACTGGAATCGCTTCTTCCTTCGTCATCCCGGCGGAAGCCGGGACCCAGGAGCCACAGGAACAATCCTGGACGCTGCGTCGATCATCGTCGCTGAAAGGTCGGGCGTTTGGCCCCTGGGTCCCGGCTTTCGCCGGGATGACGAAAAGGGGTATTTCCAGTCACAGACAAACCGCTCTAAGGGTTGGTGAGAGCAATCAGGGCGTCGGGCGTGTCCACGTCCAGCAGGATGCCCGTATCCTCCACCGCCACCTCACAGACCACGGGCGCGTGCGCCGCGATCAGGGCGCGCGCACCCTTGTCGCCCGTCAGGGTCAGCATTTCGGGGATGAAGGCGGCATCCCAGAGGACGGGGTTGCCGCGTTGGCCGCCGCAGGTGGGCAGCACAATGGCGCGGCCATCATCCGGGCTGTAGGCGGCGATCAGACGGTTGATGGTGGCCGGCGTCAGGCGCGGCATGTCGGCCAGCAAGACCATGACACCGTCAATATCATCCGGCAGGGCCGAGAGGCCCGCCTTCAGGGTGGCGGACATGCCCTCGCCATGGTCGGGGGCGTGGACGAATTCCACGGGCAGGTCGGCCAGGGCGGGGCGGACGGCGTCGGCCTGATGACCGGTGGCCACCGTGACGCCGGCCAGTTGCGCCGACAGGGCCGCATCCACAACATGGCGGACCAGGGCCTTGCCCTGCCATTCGCACAGCAGCTTGTTGGCCCCGCCCATGCGCCGGCCAAAGCCGCCGGCCAGAACCAGGCCATGGATGCGGGGCGCGCGCGGCAAGGCGGTGGCCAGCGCACGCGGCAGGGGACGGCCCGGAATTTCGGCCAGCAGACCGCCCAAGCCCATGGACATGATGGCAGCGGCATCAACCGGCAGGCCCGCCCCTAACCGCTGCAACACCCAATCCACGCCATTCAGGCGCGCGGAGCGGGCGCAGCCGGGCAGGCCCAGCACGGGCCGTCCATCCAGGTCGCCCAGCAGCAGCAGATTGCCGGGGTCCACTGGCATGCCCAGATGCAGGACGCGCCCGCCCGCCGCCAGGATCGAAGCCGGAATGACATCGCGGCGGTCGGTGATGGCCGAGGCCCCGATCACCAGCAGGAGATCGCCCTCCATGTCGCGTAGCGCGGCGCAGAGCGCGCCCACGTCGTGAGGACACCGAACATCCGAGGCGAGGTCAGCGCCGATGCCGGACAGGCGGTCGGCGGTGACAGTGACGCTTTTGTCCAGCACCGATGGCTTGGTGCCGGGCAGCGTGGTCTGGATCAGCCCGGCGGACAGGCCGATCCAGGGCGACAGGGACACCGGTCCCGCGCCCGCCAGCATCCATTCCAGTTTCGTAATGATGCCGTCGGGCACGGCAAAGGGGATGATCTTGATGGTAGCCAGCATCTGGCCCTTTAGCACGGGTGTGAAGGGCGGGACGGTGGCGATGGTCACCGCCTCATCCACGCGGTTCAACGCATGGATGGTGGCGGCGTCGATGGTGGCAAGGCCGTCGGCGGCGGCGAACAGGTTGACGCGGCCGGTATAAGCGGCACTAACCGTCAGGTTGGGGCCGGCCAGACGGGCGGCGATGCGGGTGGCGGCGGCATCCTCCCCCACATCGCCCGGTTCCAGTTGGGCCACGGTAATTGTTTCGATACCGGATTGGGCCAGCATTTCCGTATCGTCGGCGCTGATCACACGGCCTTTGGAGAAGCGGCCATGGGCATGGTGAACGCCATGGGCCAGGATGGCGCCGACCGCTGCTGCAACCGGTACGGGACCGAAACGCATTCGCCTATGCCTTCCACTTTTGGCCGCGCAGGGCCAGGATGATGTCGGCCAGGATGGAGACGGCGATTTCGGCGGGCGTGACGGCCCCGATATCGAGACCGACAGGGCCATGGATGCGGGCAAGCTGTGCCTCCGTCACCCCCTGCCCGCGCAGCCGTTCCAGGCGGGTGGCCTGGTTCTTCCGCCCGCCCAGCACGCCGACATAGAAGGCATCGCTGGCCAGCGCCGCGATCAGGGCCGGATCATCGAATTTCGGATCATGGGTCAGGGCCACGACAGCGGTGCGGGCATCGGGGCGCAGGGCAGCCAGGGCCTCATCCGGCCACTCGGTAACCAGGGTGGTGTCGGGGAACCGTTCGGGCGTGGCGAAGGCGGCGCGGGGGTCGATCACGGTCACGTCCAGCCCGGCCAGACGGGCGGCGGGGGCCAGGGCCTGTGCCAGATGGACGGCCCCCACGATCAGCAGGCGGTTGGCGGGCGGGTGGACATTGATGAAGAAGCGGCCCTCGTAGAATTCCACGATGCCGCTGCGGTTTTCACCGATGGCGTCCAGGACCTGCAGCAGGAATTCATCCTCCAGCGCCACATCGCCCCGCTGCCGCCCGTCAGGATCGACCAGCGTCTGCAGGCCCGATCCCAGATCGGTGACCAGCGCCACGGCGCGGCGGTCGGCCAGGGCGGCGCGCAAGGCATTGAAAACCTGGGCCTTCATTGGATCGGCTCCACATAAATCTCCAGCTTGCCGCCGCAGGCCAGGCCCACTTCCCAGGCCATTTCATTGCTGATCCCGAAGGAGAGGAAGCGCGGTTCACCATCGGCCAGGACCTGGGCCGCCTCCATCGCCACCGCCCCTTCGACACAGCCGCCGGAGACGGACCCCGCCATGGCGCCGGTGGCGGAGACGGCCATCAGGCTGCCCACGGGGCGCGGGGCGGAGCCCCAAGTGGCGATGACATGGGCCAGGGCCACGGAGTGCCCGGCATCACGCCACAGTGCGGCCTGGGCCAGGATGGCTTCGTTATCGTCGCGGATCATGGGAGCTTCCAGAGGGGGATCAGCCGGATATGGGGATGGTCCGGCGGCTTGTCACGGGGCCGGTATCACGGGGGCCGGCGTCAGGGCGGCGGCGAAGGCGGCGAAGAATTCGTCGGCCAGTTTGGCGGCGGTGCCCTGGATCAGGCGGGCACCCAGCTGCGCCAGCTTGCCACCCACGGTGGCTTCAGCCTTATAGCGCAGGATGGTGTTGCCATCGGGACCATCGGTCAGACTGACCACCGCCCCGCCCTTGCCAAAGCCGGCGGCCCCGCCCTGCCCTTCGCCCGTGATGCGGTAGCCATGGGGGGCATCGATGTCCGACAGGGTGACGCGGCCCGCGAATTTCGCACTGACCGGACCGATTTTCAGCTTCAGCTTGGCCGAGAGACTGTTGTCCCCGTCGCGCACCAGTTCCTCGCAGCCCGGAATACACAGGCGCAGGGTGTCGGTGTCGTTCAGCGCGTCCCAGACACGGGATCGGGGGGCCGGGATGGCGTATTCGCCTTCCATATCCATTCTGGGTATTCCCACAAAATTCAAACCAAGTGGCGCAGCCTGCCACAAAGCGGTGGCAAAAGGAAAATCCGGCATGTTGCGCATTGCGCATAGGGCGGATTTTCTGAATGATCACGTGCTTATAAAGGGGGCCATGGACAGCCCCCGGCGCGCCGGCGAACGGGCAGCAGCACCAAACAATGGGAGGGTGGTTCATGGACGGGTTGAACCGGCGGCAATTCGGCATTCTGGGTCTGGGCGGTATGGCGGCAGCGATGGTCGGGACCCTGTCGGCCCGCGCGCAGGCCCCGCGCTTTGTCACCATCCTGACGGGCGGGACCAGCGGGGTTTATTACCCGCTGGGCGTGGCCCTGTCCCAGATCTATGGCAAGGCCATGCCGGACACCAAGTTCACGGTCCAGGCCACCAAGGCATCGGCGGAGAACCTGAACCTGTTGCAGGCCGGGCGCGGCGAGATCGCCTTTACCCAGACCGACACGCTGGTGCAGGCGGTGCGCGGCGATGCGGAGGTGGGGTTTGCCAAACCGCTGGACAAGCTGCGCAGCCTAGCCGTGATCTATCCCAACTATATCCAGATCGTGGCGTCGAAGGCGTCGGGCATCAAGACCCTGGCCGATTTGAAGGGCAAGCGCGTGTCGGTCGGCGCGCCCAAATCGGGCACGGAGCTGAACGCGCGGGCCGTGATGAAGGCCGCCGGCCTGTCCTATGCCGATTTGGCCAAGGTCGAGTATCTGCCGTTTGCGGAGAGTGTCGATCTAATGAAGAACCAGCAGATTGACGCCACCTTGCAATCCGCCGGCCTGGGCGTGGCGTCACTGCGCGATTTGGCCAGCGCCATTGAGATCACTGTCGTGCCGGTGCCAGCGGAAACGGTGGCGAAGATAGGGGAGAATGTGTACCGGGCCGCCGTCATTCCCGCCAACACCTATAACGGCCAGACGGCGGATGTGCCGACGGTCGTGACGGGCAATGCGCTGGCCACCCATGCCGGCCTGTCGGACGAGGCGGCGTATCAGATGACCAAGCTGATGTTCGAGAATTTGGAGGCGATGAAATCGGCCCATGCCGCTGCCAAGCAGATCGCCCTGTCCAAGGACGCAGCGGCGGAGTTTGCCCCCCTGCATCCGGGAGCGAAGCGGTTTTATCAGGAGAAGGGGTTGTTGTGAGGGGGGGGTAGCCACGCCCGATCCTGTTACGCCCCCCCTTTCGTCATCCCGGCGCAAGCCGGGACCCAGCGTGAGCAGCGATAGCTGCGACATGACTCATATCGGCGCTAACCGCGCCTTGACGCTGGGTCCCGGCTTTCGCCGGGATGACGAAGGGGGGGATTTTGTCGTGTCCATCCAGACAGGTCCCCCCGCATGACCCAAACCCCCGACATTGATGAAGAGGCCGTCCGGCGGGCGGTGGAGAAGGATGATCCGACATCGGCCATCACGCGGCTGAGCGGGGGTGATCGCAAGGTTATCTTTGTGATCGGCGTGGCGTTTGCGCTGTTCCAACTCTGGACCGCCACGTTCAACCCGCTCTCCAGCCTGGTCGTGCGGTCGGTGCATGTGGGGTTTCTGCTGCTGATGGCGTTTTTGCTGATCGGTGCGCGGGACGGGATGCGGCGGGACAGGGTGCCCGTCTATGACTGGCTGCTGGGCGGGGGTGCCTTCCTGCTGGGCCTTTATCATTGGGTGTTCGAACATGATTTGATCCTGCGGTCGGGTACGCCGACCGACCTGGACCTGTGGGTGGGGGCGGTAAATACACTGCTGGTGGCGGAAGCCGCGCGGCGGATCATGGGCTGGGGATTGCCGGCCCTATGCCTGATCTTCGTGCCTTATGCGATGTTGGGCCCCTACATGCCGGATATCCTGGCCCATCGCGGGTATGAGATGGATCAGGTGATCGAGCAGCTGCATTTCTCCACCGAGGGGATTTACGGCACGCCGACCTTCGTTTCCTCCACCTTCATCTTTCTGTTTATCCTGTTCGGGGCGTTTCTGGAGAAGGCCGGGGTCATCGGCCTGTTCAATGATCTGTCCATGGCGCTGGTCGGGCGGCGGCTGGGCGGGGCGGCCAAGGTGGCGGTGGTGTCGTCGGGCTTCATGGGCATGGTGAACGGGTCGGGCGTGGCCAATGTTCTGACCACGGGGCAATTCACCATTCCGATGATGAAGCGCTTCGGCTATTCCGCGAAATTCGCGGGCGCCCTGGAAGCCACGGCCAGTATGGGCGGGCAGATCATGCCGCCCGTGATGGGGGCCGCCGCCTTCATCATGGCCGAAACGCTGGGTGTGTCCTATCTGGAGGTGTGCAAGGCGGCGGCGATCCCGGCCATCCTCTATTTCGTTTCCGCCTATTGGATGGCCCATCTGGAGGCGGCACGCGCCGGCCTGCATGGCTTACCGGAAAGCGAATGTCCGAAACTGTGGCCGTCGCTGCGCCGGGGCTGGCATCTGCTGTTGCCGCTGGTGGCGCTGGTCACCTTGCTGCTGTCGGGCCGGACGCCACTGTTTGCCGGGGTCGTGGGGATTGCAGGCACCGTCGTGCTGATGATGGGCCTGATGCTGGTCGCGCAGATGGGTCCGGTCGCGCTGCGCGTGGCGTTCTGGGTCGGGCTGGGCCTGGGGGCCTGGGGCCTGACGCAGGCGGGGCTGCGGACGGAGCAGATGGCCATGGCGGTCATCGGCCTGCTGGCCCTGCCCTGCTTCATGTTTCGATCCGGGCGCGGGTTGCTGACGGCGCTGATGGCGGCGCTGGCCGATGGGGCGCGGGCGGCGGTGGCGGTGGGTATTGCCTGCGCCCTGGTCGGCATTCTGATCGGCATGCTGACCCTGACGGGGCTGGCGTCGGGACTGGCCGGGATCATTGTGGAACTGTCGGGCGGCAATCTGCTGCTGGCCCTGGTCCTGACCATGGTGGCCTGTATCATCCTGGGCACGGGCCTGCCCACGACCGCCAATTACATCATCACCGCCTCCATCGCGGCACCGGCGTTGCAGCAGCTGGGTGTGCCGCTGATCGTCAGCCATATGTTCTGCTTCTATTTCGGGATCATGGCCGACCTGACGCCGCCCGTGGCCCTGGCGGCGCTGGCTGCGTCGCCTATCGCGCGGGCCGGGCACATGGAGATTGCCTGGCTGGCCACCCGCATCGGCATCGCCGGATATCTGGTGCCGTTCATGGCGGTGTTCGACCCGGCCCTGATGCTGCAATCGGGCGACTGGCTGGATACGGCCTATATGGTGGTCAAGGCGCTGGCGGGGATTGGCCTGCTGGGCATTGTCACAGTTGGCCATTACAAGACCAAGCTGGCCGTGTGGGAGATGGTCTGGGCCTTTGCGGCGGCTTTGCTGCTGGTCCTGGCCATGCCGATGACGGATGAGGCGGGGTTCGCGCTGGCGGCGCTGTTCTTAGGTCGGCAGCTCTGGCGTGGGCGGCAGGTGGCAGCGGCGGCGGTGTGATGGCCGGGCTGCTGGCCCTGTGCCTGATCGCGGGTGTGCAGCCGCCCGTGATGCTGCAAACCGACCGGTTCACCCTGTCCTGGACCCATTCCATTGAGAAGGTGGAATGGCGGGAGGAATATCGGGTCACCGATCAGGGCCTGATCCTCGATACCGCACAGGTCAAGGGCAGCGGGGTGGGCATGGAGCCGGGGCCGGACGCCCGCCTGATCGATGGCTGGTGGGTCAGCCACCCAAGCGTGCCCCCCCTGCCCGAGCTGGTGCTTGCCGGCAG
>CALRNG020000174.1:0-7540 GCA_943369495.1 Rhizobium sp. Q54 | reverse complement strand
GTCAGCGTCTCCTCGGCCCAGCTCTTCAGGTCGGTCAGACCGCCATGACCCGTCCAGACATCAATGCCAAAACGCTTCTCCAGATCGACCTCGGTCATCTTCAGCGCCTCGCGGACGGAGATCAGCTCCCGTTCCAGCAGGGTCCAGATGTCGCTTTCACAGCGCTTCATGGTGACAATATGCACGCCCATGCCCTGATAGGCCTTCAGGCGCTTGAAGTTCGGGTCGTTCTCATACGCACCGAAGCCGCCCGACACCTCGTTCAGCACGACATAGCGGCGGCCGATGGGCATCCACTCATTCTTGTCGAAGCTGTACTGGATCAGGCCACGCGCGTCTTCAATCGCCTGGCTTTCGGCCTTGGTGGTCACCACCAGATCGATGGGGGGCGAGTTGCGGCGGCGCAGCAGGGAGCCGGCGTTCCGCGCCTCGGCCCAGGCGAACAGCTCGGCGGCGACATTAGCGCCGACATCGATGATATAGCCGCCTTCCAGCACGGTACGGCCGAATTCGTCCCAGTACTTGATGGCCAGGTTGGGATCGGTGGAGCTTTTGACCTTGGTCAGATCCTCGCCGATACCCAGTTCCTTCACATTGCGGAACAGGCGGCCGAACTTGGAGCGCTGGTTCAGGCTGTCGCTGTCCGCGGCCGCCAGCTTGACGGGCACGCCCTTCTGCTCGTGCTGCAGCACCAGCATCTGGGCCGTCAGGGTCTTGCCCTGTCCACCCGTCTTCGCCATCGAGATGAAGGTCCGCGTCATGCCAGTTCTCTCCTGCGCCCAGCCTTGAATATTCGGGTACGACGGGGGTGCGGCCATCTTCTGGCCGCCGCCATCGTCGCAGCGGCGGAATCGTTACCCGTTTTCCCCGTCGCCTTCAATGCCGCCGGCCATTACCCGGTGATTTTAGATGATTTTCATCGTCGGGCCTGTTTGCCGGTCTGCGGCTTTAGCGTGTATGGTCAGCACAGTATCTGATCTTTGATCGTGTATTGGTCATCATACCTGATAGGATCAGTCCATTATCGTGATCTATGAGGGGGGAGAGGCCGCCGTGATCGTTCCCGTCCAACAGTACCACCGGGTCCTGGCACCTGCGCTTGCCCGCCTGCGCATTCTGTTCGCCTTGGTCTTCCTCGGCGGCGCGCTGGCCGGCTGCACCGCCCAGCTGGCGCCCGCCTACGACCCGTCCATCGCCAACGGGGTGGCCAGTCTGAACCAGCAGGCCATGCTGCTCTATGCCCAGGTGGCGGGCGGCGTGCCGGCCACCAGCTTTGCGCAGCGTCAGGGCACCTATACACAGCTGATCGGGCAGGCCAATGCGCTGGCCAATCTGGCCAAGGCACGGCCTGACCCCACGACCCTGCCGAAATTCCTGGAATCGAAGGTCAAGGACTGGACCAAGCTGCAAACCCTGGCCGCCCCCACGGGTGACATCCTGACCAAGATCGGGGTTCAGTTGACGACCATGCAGCAGGCCGATCAGTCGGGCGGCATCAGCAGCCTGGAGGCCCAGGCCTTCCAGCAGCAGTTCAACATCGATATCCAGCAGGCCCTGACCTATGAAAATGCCCTGGCGCGCGGCGTGCCCCAGGGCAACGGCGCGCAGAATTAGTACCAAGCTGCCGAGGGCTTGACCCTTGGCAGCTTGGAGGCTGGCGACCGCCAGCCCGCCGCCCATGCGGCGTAGCCAAGGCGGCGGACGCCGCCGCCCGGCGACTGAGGGAAGATTGGTACAAGGAGAGCTGAGATGACCATCACCCCGATCAACGTCCCCGACCTGATCAACCAGATCAAGAATCAGGCCACAGCCATTCTGGGCCAGAACATTGAAACGGCGCAGGGTTTCTCCCAGGATCAGCTGGCGGCCATGGCGCAGCAGGCGGAAACCATTGCTGGCGGCATCGCATCCGGTGAAATCCGCCCGTCCTTGCAGCAATTCTTCCTGGATCAGCTGAAACAGAGCGCCCAGAACTTCGTCCGCGTCCTGGTCGGCCTGACGCTGGTGACGGTGGAGCAGCTGTGGAACGGGGTGGTCGGCGCCCTGTGGGGTGCCCTGTCGGGCGCCACCGGCCTGCATTTCACCCCGCCCGCCTGGGGGCAGTGACCGCGTCGGAGAATGTCAGGTCGAGGGCGAAAGCCCGAGCCCTGACAAGCCACGCTGCCGCCCTCACTTCTCCTGCAACCGGGGCATCAGTTCGACCAGGTTGCAGGGGCGGTGGCGGTTATCCAGCTGATATTTCAAGATCAGGTCCCAGCCGTCGCGGCAGGCGCTGGGGCTGCCCGGCAGGGCGAACAGATAGGTGCCCTTGGCCACGCCGCCCGTGGCGCGGGATTGCAGGGCCGAGGTGCCGATCTTCTGATAGGAGAGCATGCGGAACATCTCTCCAAAGCCGTTGATCGTCTTCTCAAACACGCTTTCAAAGGCTTCCGGCGTCACGTCACGACCGGTCAAGCCGGTGCCGCCGGTGGAGATGACGACATCGATGGCGGGGTCGTCGATCCAGACGCGCAGCTGATCCACAATGGCGCGGACATCGTCGCGTACGATGGCGCGGGCGGCCAGCACATGGCCGTCGCTGGTCAGCCGTTCCACCAGCGTGTCGCCTGATTTGTCATCCGACAGGCCACGCGTGTCCGATACGGTCAGCACGGCGATGTTCACAGCCAGGAAACGGCGGGACAGGTCAATGCGGGACATGGTTCCTCTACTCCCAAAAACTCACGGCCAATCGAGAAGGGTGACCCCTTCCAGCACTTCCAGGCCCGAGAGGTCATTCAGCAGGGCCGCCGGCTGCACCCACCAGCCGGGACGGATCCCGCCGATCAGTTCCGCCGCCGCCACCGCATGGTCGAAATCGACATAAAGCCCGAAACAGGTGGCCCCGCTGCCCGACATGCGCGACAGCAGGCATCCTGCCGTCGAATCGAGCGCGGCCAGCACCTGGGGGATGACCGGGCTCAACCGCGCGGCGGGCCGGGTCAGATCATTGTGCCGCCCTTCCTTCAGCAGGGCCGCCAGGTCACGGACATCGTTGAAAGATGTGGTCAGCCGGGCGGTTTCTGAAAAGGCCCCGTCGCGCGCTTCGAACACGGCCGGCGTCGGCATGGACACACCGGGATTGACCAGCACGACCCAGCAATCCTCCGGCAGGTCGGGGGCCGGGGACAGGTCCGTGCCCGTGCCCGCGAAGTAGCTGGTCCGCGACCCGACACAGACGGGCACGTCCGCGCCCAGCTTTGCCGCCAGTTCGGTGACCGCCGGATGGTCCAGCGGCACATCCCACAGGGCGCAGAGCGCGCGAAGCGTGGCCGCCGCATCCGCCGACCCGCCGCCGATCCCCGATGCCAGCGGCAGGTTCTTGGTCAGCTTCACCGTCACATGCGGCTTGCGGCCCAGCGCCTCGGCCAGCCGGAACACCGCCTTGGTCACCAGATTGCTTTCCGTGTCCTCCATCAGCAGGGGCAGCGAATGGGGGCCGTGCAGTTGCAGGCTGAAATAGGGGGTGCTTTCCACCTCCACCAGATCATGGGCACTGGCAAAGGCCACCAGACTGTCCAGCAGGTGATAGCCGTCTTCCCGCCGGCCCAGCACATGCAGATACAGGTTCAGCTTGGCGGCGGCATAGGCGCGGATGACGGTCATGGGGGCGGTGTCCGAAGGTTACGACCGTGGCATTCTGGCAGAGGCCGCGAAATGAAACCACCCCGTTACAATTTTTCGCCGGGTGGGGCCGCGCCGACAAATTATAAATCCTGTCACCAATGGCCGGCGCATGGTCGCGACACGGCCGCCCAACGGACAGGGACAGCATGACACAGCATCACCACCGCCCGCATTTCGCCCGCCGCCTGCTGGGCGCGTCGGCCATTGCACTAGCCGCCGCCCTGGCGCCGCTGGCCAGCGCCGCCGCACAGCAGGCCGCCCCCGCCGCTGCTGAAGCGCCGGCCAAGACCGACCCGCGTTACGTCTGGGACCTGACGCCGATTTTCACGGATGATGCCGCCTGGGATGCGGCGCGCAAGCAGGCGGTGGCCGACCTGCCCTCGGTGGAGGCGCTGAAGGGCACGCTGGGCCGCGATGCCGCCACGCTGCGCGCCGCCATGGACCGCATGTCCAAGGTCGGGCACGATGTGGAAAAGGTGCTGGTCTACGCCTACCTGCAATATTCGACCGACACCCGCAACAATACCTATCAGGAACGCTGGAGCCTGGCACAGGCCCTGTCGGCACAGGCGCAGTCCGCCGCCGCCTGGGTGTCGCCGGAGATCCAGGCCGTGGGCGCGGAGAAGATCGCGACCTATATCAAGGCAGAGGCCGGCCTGTCCAAACATGCCTTCCGCCTGAACGATATCCTGCGCCTGAAGGCCCATACGCTCACGCCGGAAACCGAAGCCGCCTTGGCGGCCCTGGGTCCTGTGCTGGGGTCGGCCAGCAATACCTATTCGGCACTGGCCAATGCCGATATCGACTGGCCGGAGATCACCCTGCCCGACGGCACCAAGCGCAAGTTGAACCAGTCCGGGTATCAGGCGCTGCGCCAGCATGATGATCGCGCCGTGCGCAAGATGGTGTTCGATACGTTCTGGACCAAGTTCGGCCAGTACGCGACCACCATGGGCAATACGCTGGGTGCCGCCATCCAGACCGGCACCATTGATGCCAAGCTGCGTGGCTATCCCACCGCCGTCGCCGCGTCGCTGTCCAACAACGACATCCCGGAAAGCGTCTACCGCACCCTGGTGGCAGAGGCGAACAAGGGCTTGCCGACCCTGCACCGCTATTTCAAGCTGCGGCAGAAGATGCTGAAGCTGCCAGACCTGCACTATTACGACATCTATCCGTCGCTGATCAGCCTGGACAAGACGTTCACGCTCGACCTGTCCCGCACCCTGACCCTGGCCGCCGTCAAGCCGCTGGGCAAGGACTATGTCGATACGCTGGCCGACCTGACGGCCAAGCGGACCATGCATGTCTATCCGGCTGAGGGCAAGGACAGCGGCGCCTACCATTGGGGCACCTATGGCGTGGACCCCTATGTCTTCCTGAACCATCAGGACGATTATAATTCCATGTCCACCTATGCCCATGAATGGGGCCATGGCATGCACTCGGCCCTGGCGCAAAAGACCCAACCCTATGAGCTGGCCAATTACTCCCTGTTCATGGCGGAAATCGCGTCCACCACGAACGAAATGCTGATGACCGATTATCTGGTCGCCAAGGCCAAGACCAAGGAAGAGAAGCTGTTCTATCTGGGTCAGTCGCTGGAAGGGCTGCGCGGCACCTTCTTCCGTCAGACCATGTTCGCGGAGTTCGAACTGGCCACCCATGACGCCGTGGAACGGGGCGAGGCGCTGTCCGGATCAAAGATGAAGGACATCTATTGCGGCCTGCTGAAGAAGTATCATGGCGACGCCGAAGGCGTGATGAAGATCGACGAGAAATATTGCGCGGAATGGGCCTTCATCCCGCATTTCTATCGTCCCTTCTATGTCTACCAGTACGCCACCTCCATCTCTGCCGGCACCTATTTCGCCGAACAGATTTCCAAGGGTGGCGCTAAGGCGCGGGACAATTACCTGAACGTGCTGAAGGCCGGCGGGTCCGAATATCCCTATCCGCTCTTGAAGAGGGCCGGCCTGGATATGGCAACCGCCGCCCCCTATCAGGCCCTGGTGCGCCGCATGGACGCCACCATGGACCAGATGGAAAAGCTGCTGGCGGATTAAGGTGAAAGCGGGGTGGGTGTGCAGGGACGGTCACAGCCCCTGCACACCACCCACCACGCCAGCCAGTACGACATAACGCAATGCCTTGCCCAGCGTCACCAGCGGCAGGAAGACCCACAGTTTCACACCCAGCGTGCCCGCCGCGACCGTCAGCGGATCGCCGATCACCGGCACCCAGGAGAACAATAACGTCCAAGCGCCGTAGCGGGTGAATACCCCCTCCGCCCGCGCCAACTGTGCCGCATTCACCGGGAACCAGCGCCGGCCCACGAACCGACGCAGCCAACGGCCCAGGACCCAGTTGATCAGGGACCCCAGCACATTGCCCAGGGTCGCGACCACCACCAGCACCCAGGCAGGCCGCGTGCCATCGGCCAGCAGCGCCACCAACGCCACCTCCGACCCACCCGGCAGCAAGGTCGCCGCCGCCATGGACAGGAAGAATAGGCTCCAGTAGGCGGGATCGGTGAGCATGTAGCCTTGGGCGACGGGTTGCCGGGGCTTTGTTCTATCGGTCAGGGGGGACGCTGCCAATGCGGCATTGCTTGCCGAGATTGGGCGGTCACGTTAGGCTGACTTCGCAAATGCAGGTGAATTGGAATGCCCCGGTATAGCGTTCTCGACCGCAATCTGTCCGCAAGTATCCAGGCCGCCCTTGATGAGGGCGACCGTACCGGACCTGTGCCCGTCAGTGAAGTGCGCGCCATCCTGACGGCGCTGGAGCAGGAATGGGAAGCAGAGGCTCTGGCTAGTTCGGCTTTACATTGATTGGAAACAACCCTTCTCGTCATCCCGGCGAAAGCCGGGACCCAGCGCAAGCGGCATCTGCCGCGTCATAGGTCATATCGGCGCTGACTGCGCCTCATGCTGGGTTCCGGCTTGCGCCGGGATGACGACAGAGGGGTGCTTTTAAGTCAACCTGGACAGCTCCGGACTGGCATCCAAGCCCCCATCCCCCTATCATGCCGGCATCATGAGCGATTTCCTGTCCGATCCCGCCCCCGCCCGCCCTGGTACCAATCTGCCCGAACAGACGGTCAGTGACCTGGCCCGTTCCGTGAAGCGGACGGTGGAGGATGCGTTCGGCTATGTCCGGGTGCGGGGTGAGATCAGCCAGCCCAAGCGCCATTCGTCCGGCCATCTCTACCTGCGCCTGAAGGACGACACAGCCGTGATTGAGGCTGTGTGCTGGAAGGGCACGGTGGCGCGCCTGTCGGTGCGTCCGGAAGAAGGGATGGAGGTGGTTTGCACGGGCAAACTGACGACATATCCAGGCCGCAGCCAGTATCAGCTGGTCATCGACAGCATGGAGCTGGCGGGCGAGGGCGCGCTGCTGAAGATGCTGGAGGAGCGCAAGAAGCGGCTGGCCGCCGAAGGACTGTTCAATCCGGAGCGCAAGAAGCCCCTGCCCTTTCTGCCGCAGGTGATCGGTGTGGTGACCAGCCCGACCGGGGCTGTCATCCGCGACATCCTGCACCGTCTGGCCGACCGCTTCCCGCGCCATGTCCTGCTCTGGCCCGTGGCGGTCCAGGGTGAAGGGGCGGCAAGCCAGGTGGCCCGCGCCATCCAGGGCTTTAACAGCCTGACGCCCGGCGGCCGCGTGCCGCGCCCCGACCTGATCATCGTGGCGCGCGGCGGCGGCAGCCTGGAAGATCTGATGGCCTTTAACGAGGAGATTGTGGTCCGGGCCGCTGCCGAGAGCCGCATCCCGCTGATCTCTGCCGTGGGGCATGAAACGGACACGACCCTGATCGATTTCGCCTCCGACCGCCGGGCGCCGACACCGACGGCGGCGGCGGAGATGGCGG
>CALRNG020000173.1:0-7579 GCA_943369495.1 Rhizobium sp. Q54 | reverse complement strand
AAGTCCAGCAGGTCGCGCAGATTGATGGGCGGACGCTTGTGCAGCGCCTCTGAATATTTCCTGAAGGTCGAGTAGCTGTCGGTGGACACCGCCGTCTGCATCAGGTGGATCAAGCCACCTTCCCAGGCATGGCGGTCGCCGCCCTTGCGGAAGCGGTAGAAGCCGCCCACCGGCAGGGCCACCACATCCTCGTCATAGGCGATCTTGTGCTGGCCCACGACCTCTTCCTGGATACCGTTCAGGCCCAGGCCGGAGATACGGGATGGCAGACCGGGGAAATATTCAGCGGCCAGGGAGCGCGACAGGCCAATGGCCTCGAAATTCAGACCACCGCGATAGGAGCTGATGATGGAGATGCCCATCTTGGACATGACCTTCAGCAGACCGTCATTGATGGCCTTCTTATAGCGCTTCAGGCAATCCTCCAGGCTCATGGCGCCGAACAGGCCGCGGCGGTGGCGGTCGGCGATGGCTTCCTGGGCGATATAGGCGTTGACCGTGGTGGCTCCGACGCCGATCAGCACCGCGAAATAATGCACGTCCAGGCATTCGCCCGAGCGGACATTCAGGCTGGTGAAGGTGCGCAGCTGCTGACGGATCAGGTGGGTATGCACGGCGCCGGTCGCCAGGATCATCGGCATAGGCGCGCGGCCACCGCTCATCCCCTCATCCGTCAGGATGACATGGGTGGCGCCGCCGCGAACGGCATCCTCGGCTTCCTGGCGGATGCGGCGCAGGCCGTCGCGCAGGGCATTCGGGCCGGATGCCGGCTCAAACGTGCAGTCGATCTCTGCCGCCGTCGCGCCCATATATTTGCGCATGGCGCGGAATTCGGCACTGGTCAGCACAGGGCTTTCCAGCTGCAACAGGCGGCACTGGGTCGAATCCTCGTCCAGAATGTTGCCCAGATTGCCCAGACGCGTCTTCAGCGACATGACGCGGGTTTCGCGCAGGCTGTCGATGGGCGGGTTGGTGACCTGGGCGAAGTTCTGGCGGAAATAATGGTGCAGGCCGCGATACTTGTCGGACAGCACCGCGATGGGGCTGTCATCACCCATAGAGCCGACGGCTTCCTTGGCGTCGTCCACCATGGGCTGCAGGATCAGTTCCAGATCCTCCATGGTGATGCCATAGGCCAGCTGGCGGCGGCGCAGCTCGTCCTTGGACAGTTCCGCCGGCTCCACCGGGGCCTTCTTGACCAGATCGTCCAGAACCGTGATCTCACCGATCCAGTCGCCATAGGGACGCTGGGCGGCCAGATTGTCCTTGATCTCCCGGTCGTGGAACAGGCGGCCTTCCTTCAGGTCGACGGCAATCATCTGCCCCGGACCCAGGCGGCCCTTCTCCACCACGGTCTGTTCGTTGATCTTGACCATACCAGTTTCAGACCCGCCGATGATCAGACCATCGCCGGTGATGACATAGCGCAGCGGACGCAGGCCGTTACGGTCCACACCACCCACAACCCAGCGGCCATCATAGATGGCGAGCGCCGCCGGACCGTCCCACGGCTCCATCACGGCATTGGCGTAGCTGTACAGGTCACGGTGGGCCTGCGGCATCACTTCCTTGTTCGACCAGGCTTCGGGCACCAGCATGGTCTTCACCATGGGCGCCGACCGACCGGACATCAGCATCAGCTCAAACACGGCGTCGAGCGCGCCTGAATCCGACGAGCCAACCTGGATGACGGGCTTCAGGTCCTCCACATGCGCGCCAAACGCCTCGGAATACATGCGCGTCTCATGCGCCTTCATCCAGTTGACGTTGCCGCGCAGAGTGTTGATCTCGCCATTATGGGCCAGCGTACGGAAGGGTTGCGCCAGCTGCCAGGTCGGGAAGGTGTTGGTCGAGTAACGCTGGTGATAGACGGCGAAATTGCTTTCAAACCGCGCGTCCAGCAGGTCCGGGTAGAAGGCCGTCAACTGTTCGGCCAGGAACATGCCCTTATAGATGATGGAGCGGGCGGACAGGGTGCAGATATAGAAGCCGCCGATCTGTTCACCGGCCACCGCCTTCTCAATGCGGCGCCGGATGATGTAGAGGTCACGCTCGAACTGCTCGTCCGAGACGGTGCCATCATTGCCGACCATGATCTGTTCGATCTCGGGCCGGGTGGCGTTGGCCTTTTCGCCGATGATCGAGATGTCGAGGGGCACCTGACGCCAGCCATAGATCGTGTAGCCCCAGTTCAGGACCTCCGTCTCGACAATGGCGCGGCAGCGCTCCTGGGCCGACAGGTCGGTGCGCGGCAGGAAGACCTGGCCCACGGCGATCAGGCCCTTGGGCTCCGGATGGCCGGTGCGGACCACATGTTCACGGAAAAAGGCCTGGGGCAGCTGCACATGGATGCCAGCCCCGTCACCCGTCTTGCCGTCGGCGTCGACCGCACCACGGTGCCAGAGGGCCTTCAGCGCCTCCACGGCCTTTTCCACCACCTCGCGGCGCGGCTTGCCATCGATGGCGGCCACGAAGCCGACGCCGCAGGCATCATGCTGTTCGGTATCGACAAAGGCGGTAGTATCCAGCAGGGCCTTGTTGGCGGTGTACTCGGCCGCGAAAATTTCACCGGCGTTGATGGAGGCTTGGGTCATGGCTGGACGCCTTCTGTCACAAAGGGAAAATCGGGAATGGCTGTGGACGCTTCCGGGAAGCGCCGCCGGACAAAGGCCAAGGCCGCCATCAGGACAGCCAGGGCCGGGTTGATCGCGTCGAAGGCCGCGTTCAACCGTTCCGCCTGATCAACCGGATCAAGCGGGTATTCGTGGGCCAGTTTGTTGCGCAAACGGACCAGCATGGACCAGTGGGTGGCATCGGCCAGCACGCCATAGGTCTCCATGCGATTGGCGATGTCGCGGGGCAACAACTCGGCAACATCCACATCTTCGGCCAAGAGGATACCCCGGAACACCCGCGCGGACAGGATGTCCAACAGGTTCTCCACCTGCTTCAACAACCCGTCCAGCTCCCGCTCCTGCAGGTCGGTCAGGCCAGCCAAGGTCGTCACGGTCATCGGAAACGCGACATTGATCTGCGTCTGGCTTTTGCACAGGCGAACGCCCACCTTCACGGCGGCATCCAGGTTGCGCACAAGCAGGGAAAGTGTCGGGTTGGTCAGCACAGCACCACCCCCTTTCCCTTTGCAATCTGGTCAATCGGCCGGTCGGGCGCGCCATGCGGCTGCACGACAATGTCGATCCGTTGTTCGCCAAGCCGTTCTTGCAACAGATCCCAGAACCGGAACTCAACATCCCGCGTCACGCCCAGTTCAGGGCCGGCCTCCACATGCAGATCAATGTCGCCGCCGCGACGGCCGTCATCAACGCGGCTGCCAAACAGGCGCACGGTCGCCACCGACCCGAAAACCTCATGGGCGGTGCTGCGGATGGCGTCGATTTCCTGCTGGGTCAGCCGCATGTCTCAGCCCTCCGACGCCAAAGCATCGGCCTGGGACAGAGGAGTGCCCACGGCATCGGTAATCTTAATGTGGTTGGATTGGCCCGCGAACCGGTCCAGCCAGTCGCGGATGGCGGGATAGGGGGCAAGGTCAAACCCGCCCTCCTCCGCCACATGGGTGTAGGCGTACAAGGCGATATCGGCGATGGTGGCGTTCTGCCCCACGAACCAGTCACGGCCCGTCAGGTGGCGCTCCATCAGCCGTAAGGCGGCATGCCCCTGCTCGCGCTTCACGATCAGGGCATGGATGCGTTCGGGGTCCATCGCCACCTTGTGGGTGATCCAGAACCGTGCCGTCGCGATGTTGGGTTCATGGCTATACTGTTCCCAGAACAGCCATTGCAGGACGGCGGCCTTGTCCCGGCGGTTATCCGGCCAGAACGTGGTGTCTTCGGCCAGCCAGCGCAGGATGGCATTGCTTTCGGCCAGGAAATCGCCGGGCGCCAGCCGCAGCAGCGGGATGCGCCCGTTGGGGTTCAACGCCAGAAACGCGTCGGTCCGCGTCTCGCCCGTGTCGATATCCATCTCCACACGTTCAAACGGGTGCCCTAGCTGCGTCAGCAGCCAGCGGCACTTATAGCCGTTCCCGGAGGAGAGGTTGTCGTAAAGGCGGAGCATGGTTCGGTCGGGGCTTTCGTGTTTCTCAGGGTTATTCGGCGGCTACTTCGGGATAATCGCGCTTCAGGTCCTCGGGATGCGCGCGGTACCAGAGGCTATCCGCACTGAAATGCAGTTCGTCGGGCCAACCGATGGCGTAACCGTCATGAACCACCTCCAGCTTCTGCTGAAAGAAGTCCGGATCACGGACGGGGGCCAACGCCGGTCCCTCAATCAGCGGGCGGAAATCAATGACATCACTGCCACCCTCCTCCCAATGAACCGTCACAGTGAAGTCAGGGTTCGCCTTGGCTTCCTTAATGAACCGCATCGCGATCACTCCTTGATCTTCTCCGGTGCCTCACCACGCTGTGCCACTGTCCAAGCTGCATAAAGCTCTGGCAAATGGCGGCGCGCCCAATCCCGGATGGCCCGCAGATCAGACGCCTTAAGCGTCCCTTTGACATCCTCGACTGTCAGACCGTCCAGGTTGATCTTGGCGAAGACGCCATTGCCTTGGATGTGAAAGTGCGGAGGCGCATGATCACGAAAATACATCAGGATCATGAAACCGGCGACATATCCGACGGTCGGCATCCCTTACTCCGCCGCCACCGCCACGCCCTGGGCGATCTTCGCCTGGATGTAGTTATGGATGCCCAATGCGGCGTCACGGCCATCCTTGATACCCCAGACGACCAGGGACGCGCCGCGCACGATGTCGCCGGCGGCGAACACGCCGTCCAGGTTGGTCATCATGGTGGCGTACTTCACCTGCACCGTGCCCCAGCGGCTGACCTTCAGTTCCGGCACGCCGAACAGGCTGGGAATGTCCTCGGGATCAAAGCCCAGGGCCTTGATCACCAGATCGGCTTCCATGGTGAAGTTGGAGCCTTCGATGGGCAGCGGCGTCTGGCGGCCCGTGGCGTCGGCCACGCCCATATGCATCTTATAGGCCTTCACGCCCGTGACATGGGCATCACCGGTGAAGCCCTCCGGCGCCGTCTGCCAGACGAATTCCACGCCTTCTTCCTCGGCATTCGCGGTCTCACGCTGGGAACCGGGCATGTTCTTGCGGTCGCGGCGATAGACGCACTTCACCGACATCGCCCCCTGGCGGATGGCGGTGCGCACGCAGTCCATGGCGGTGTCGCCACCGCCGATGACCACGACCTTCTTGCCCTTGGCGTTCAGCTTGCCCGTCTCAAAATCCAGGACGGTGTCGCCCAGGCTCTTGCGGTTGCTGGCCGTCAGATAATCCAGCGCCGGCACGATACCGTCCAGACCCGAACCGGGGCCGCCCAGGTCGCGCGCCTTATAGACACCCGTGGCGATCAGCACGGCATCATGCTGGGCGCGCAGCGTCCGCATGTCGGTGTTACGGCCAATTTCCACGCCCAGATGGAACTTGACGCCACCTTCCTCCAGCAGCTTCCAGCGGCGGATGACCACATCCTTTTCCAGCTTGAAGCCCGGAATGCCATACATCAGCAGGCCCCCGACCCGGTCATACCGGTCATAGACATGGACCTGATAGCCCTTCTTGCGCAGCTGGTCGGCGGCGGCCAGACCGGCAGGGCCGGCACCAATGATGGCGACCGACTGTTCGCGCTCAATGCGCGGCACGATGGGCTTGACCCAGCCCTTATCGAAGGCCGTGTCGGTGATGTATTTTTCCACTGCACCGATGGTCACGGTGCCGTGGGTCGATTGCTCGATGGTGCAATTGCCTTCGCACAGTCGGTCCTGCGGGCAGATGCGGCCACAAATCTCGGGCAGGTTGTTGGTGGCCTGCGACAGTTCATACGCCTCTTCCAACCGGCCTTCCGCCGTCAGCTTCAGCCAGTCGGGGATGTTGTTGGAGACAGGGCAATGCACCTGACAGAAGGGCACGCCGCACTGCGAGCAGCGGTTGGCCTGCTCGACCGCGCCCTTGTCGGTGAAGCGGGCATAAATCTCGTTGAAATCCTGGCGACGGAGTTCCGCCCCGCGCTTGTCGGGCATGCGCTGGTCGGTGTGAACAAAGCCCAGCATCTTCTGCGTCGCCATGGAACCAATCCTTACCGTCAAACGGGGCCGGGCCCCTTCCCTTGCCGCAGTGCGAAGGGCCAAATGCCCCGCACCGTTGGAAACGGCGCCAACAGGCGGGTAATCCCCTTTCCCGAATGGCGCCGGTAAGGTTCATATAAAACGGAAAATCAGCCCCTGCCAGCAGTTTTTTAGCGTTAGGTCAGCATTGCTGACCATTTCGCCCTGCATGGTTCCGTTGCATTTGCGCATAGCACCCATTGCGAACCGTTCGCAGATGCGCAAATAGGTCCGAACCGGGACTATCTGTGATTTTTGTGAGGCAGACGGCCTGTTTGATGGGCAACGCGTAGCGCAAAACCGGCAGACCGCCCCTGTCCCCTCAGCCTGGATGCACCATGTCCTCCGGCCGGACCCATTGCCGGAACTGCGCCTCGGTTAAAAGGCCCAGGGCCATCCCGGCCTCCAGCAGAGTCGTGCCCTCGTGATGCGCCTTCTTGGCGATCCTGGCGGCATTGTCATAGCCGATATGGGGGTTCAGTGCGGTGACCAGCATCAGGCTTTCACCCATCAGCTTGGCGATACGGTCGGTGTTGGCCGTGATGCCCACCACGCAATTTTCGGCAAAGGACCGGCTGGCATCGGCGATCAGCTTGATCGATTGCAGCAGGTTATAGATCAGCACCGGTTTGAACACGTTCAGTTCGAAATGGCCGGTGGCGCCGGCATGGGTGATGGTCACATGGTTGCCCATCACCTGCGCCGCGACCATGGTCATGGCTTCCGACTGGGTGGGGTTCACCTTGCCGGGCATGATGGAGCTGCCGGGTTCGTTTTCCGGCAGGCTGATCTCCCCGATGCCGCTGCGCGGGCCGGAGCCCAGCAGGCGGATATCGTTGGCGATCTTCATCAGCGAGACGGCAACCGTGTTCAAGGCACCCGACGCCTCCACAATGCTGTCATGGGCGGCCAGGGCCTCAAACTTGTTGGGCGCCGTGATGAAGGGCAGATCGGTGATCGCCGCCACCTCCTGCGCGAAGGCGACGTCAAAGCCCTTGGCGGTATTCAGGCCCGTACCCACCGCCGTGCCGCCCTGCGCCAGACGCAGCAGGGCCGGCTGCACCGCCTTCACCCGACCGATGCCATAGGCAACCTGCTGGGCATAGCCGCCGAATTCCTGCCCCAGGGTCATCGGCGTGGCGTCCTGCAGGTGTGTGCGGCCGATCTTCACGATATCCGCGAACTCCGCCGCCTTGGCCGCCAGGGCGGCATGCAGCTGTTCCAGGGCCGGGATCAGGTCGTGATGGATACGCTCCGCGCCCGCGATATGCATGGCGCTCGGGAAACTGTCGTTGGAGCTTTGGCCCCGATTGACATGGTCGTTGGGATGGATGGGCTTCTTCGACCCGATCTCCCCGCCCAGCATCTCGATGGCGCGATTTGAGATGACCTCGTTGGCGTTCATGTTGGTCTGGGTACCGGACCCGGTCTGCCAGAC
>CALRNG020000172.1:0-7604 GCA_943369495.1 Rhizobium sp. Q54 | reverse complement strand
AGCGCAGGGTCTGGCGCAGCTCCCCGCCAAAGGTCAGGCGCTGGGGATATTCCTGGCCCAACTGGCCCGCGAACCAGCGGGAAATGGCGGCGTCATAGGAACCGGTGCGGGCATAGGCCTTGGCCGCCAGGGTCCGGCGGAAGGACAGGGTCGTCTGGCCGTCATGGGTGTCGAGCTGGGCCAGCAGCTCGGCATAGTCCGACGCATCCGTGACCACGGCCACGAAATCATGGTTCTTGGCAGCGCCACGGATCAGGGACGGGCCACCAATATCGATATTCTCGATACAGGTCTCAAAATCCGCGCCCTTGGCCACCGTCGCCTCGAACGGGTACAGGTTGACCACCACCAGGTCGATGCCGGGGATGTCATGGGCGGACATGGCGTCGGTATGGGTGGGGAAATCGCGCCGGGCCAGGATGCCGCCATGGATCTTGGGGTGCAGGGTCTTGACGCGGCCATCCATCATCTCCGGGAAACCGGTATGATCGGACACTTCCGTCACGGCGATCCCGGCATCGGCCAGCGCCTTGGCAGAGCCGCCCGTGGACAGGATATGGACGCCGCGCGCGGCCAGCGCCTTGCCCAGATCGATCAGGCCCGCCTTGTCAGAGACGGAGATGATGGCGCGGCGGATGGGGACGAGATCGATGCTCATGGGTCGTGATCCTGGCGGATGGTGCTATGGAACAAACGGAACCGGGCCGATCCATCTGGACCGGCCCGGCGGTGACGGATACCAAACGGCGACGAGCCGTTTGGTTGGCGCGTTGAGCGCCCGCGACCCCATGGTCGCGTAAGCCAAGGGCGCGGATGCGCCCGCCCGGCGTCTGAGGGCGTATTATGTGTCTATATCGCTACCCTCGCGGCGCAGGCCCCATTTCACCAGGGTTTCCCCCGGCTGCGTGGTGCCGCGCAGCACGATCTGGGTGGTCGGCCGGGGATCGGCGCCCTGCCCCAGATAGATGCTGTCGGTGGTCTCAATCTCCGCACCCGTGGCCCGGAACTTCCACAAGGCGCCTGTCGGCAGACGCAGCAGCAGGGCCGCCTCATCCTCCAGGGTCGCTACGCGCACGCCTGGATGCAAATGGAAACGGACCGCGAATTCATGGCCGGCGGATCCGGCCAGCCGGTCCTGCCCGCGCAGATCCTCCCCGCTTTCGGCCAGGAACATGCGACGGTGATGGATGATGCCGCCCCGGTCGCGATAGCCATCATGATGGGCATCCACCAAGGTGCCGGCATCGCCGTCCTGGCGGTCTACCTGCACCTTGGCGGGACGGCGGGACAACCCGCCCTCATCATTCACACCGCTGGAATTGGTGTCGTCGATGGTCAGCGTCGAATGCGCCGCCGTGGCTGCCAGCGCCGCACGCCATGGCCCCTGATCGCCCGGATGCGCCCCGCAATTCACGATCAGGCGCTCCCGCCCGATGCTCATCTCAAACGACAAGGTGCCAGCATGGGCATGCTCGTCCAGGCCGGGGGCGGGCGGCAAGCCCGTATCCATCAGGATGCAGGTGCGCCCCGCCGTGATGCGCTCAAACCCGATATGCGGCGTGGATTTCAGCGGTCGGCCCCGCGCATCGGCCTGTCCCAGGACCGTGTCGATCAACACCGCCTCGCCTTCCTGCGCGCCATTAAACAGGGCTAGGCCGCCGTCACCATGGCGGAAGAAGCGCAGGGTGGGGGTCATGCGGTCGATGGCATGCTGCACCGCCTCGGGCACATCCTCCCGACCGGCGCGGTAGCAGCCCCGGATATCGATCAGGTGGCGCAGGACAAGAAGCTGTGCCGCCGGGGAATGTTCGATATGGCCGCCATCGGGCAGAACCTGCTTGGGCAATTCCCGGTTCAACAGGGCGCGGGCCCGGTCGGTCACCCGCGACAGGCCCGACAGGCACAGGCCGCCATAGACCATACCCTTCAGCGTGCCCAGCAGGGCCGCCCCCTTCAGCCGACCCGGAACCGTATGTTCCAGGAACCGAACCTGTCGGGCCAGACTGTCGAACACGCGGGCGCGCAACTCATCATCGGCGCTGGCCAGGAAGAAATCATGCTGGCCGATCCAGGCTGTGACGCGGGTGGCCAGCACATCGGGTGCCCAGGCCACGGGGTGCCAGCGCTTTCCGAACATGTCCAGCCAATGGCTGACCAGCACCCGCGCCTGCCGGCGGGCGGCATCGCCACCGGTGGCGCGCAGATGGCGCAGCCAGTCAAACCCATGCATTTCCGCCAGCCAGGGGGCCGATGCCGTCGGCTCCAGCCAGGGCGGCGTCTCGCCCGAGAAACCCTGTCCGGCAAAACGGAAACGGTTATTCAGCAGATCCTGGCCATGATGGGCATCGCCGGGCCAGGGGTCAGGCGGGACCAGCGACAGCTGCCTGGGCGCCGGCCCCGACAGGGCCATCATCTGGTACAGGCCCGTCGCGCGGTACCAGCCGCCCGACCCAGGCTTGAACCGTTTATGCGCCATGCCCCCGGCCATGCTGTGCCATCAACCGTTCTGGCCGCGCAGGGCGCGCATATTGGCTTCATAGGCGGACGGGCCACCGACAAAGGTCGCCGTACCGGCCACCAGCACATCGGCACCCGCCGCAATGCACTGCCTGGCCGTTTCGATATTCACGCCGCCATCAACCTCCAGGTCGATCTGCCGACCGCCCTGGGCATCTGACACGGCATTGATGCGGCGGCGCAGCTCCGCGATCTTATCCAGCTGCGAGGTGATGAAGCTCTGCCCGCCAAAGCCGGGATTGACCGACATGACCAGGACCAGGTCCAGATCAGCCAGCAGATAATCCACCATCGACAGCGGCGTGTGCGGGTTCAGCACGATGCCCGGCTTCTTGCCCAGGCTGCGGATCAACTGCACCGTACGGTGCGGGTGTGATCCTGCTTCGGGATGGAAGCTGATAATGTCGGCACCAGCATCGGCAAAGGCCTGCACGAAATTATCGACGGGCGCGATCATCAGATGCACGTCGAAGACCTTGGCCGTGTGCGGGCGCAGCGCCTTGACCACGCCGGGGCCGATGGTGATGTTGGGCACGAAATGCCCGTCCATCACATCAATATGGATGTAATCCGCACCGGCGGCATCAATGGCGCGCACCTCCTCGCCCAGGCGGGCAAAGTCGGCGGACAGGATGGACGGGGCGATCTTGACGGGCTTGGTCATCATGGACCCGGTTGGTATCAACAACAGGCCCCGCCGACAAGCCGGGTTCGGCGCATGAAAGGCTGGTTACCGGCACATGGCGGTCACACTTTGAGCGCGCCCTCAGGCGCCGGGCGCCGCCATCCGGCGGCTGGGCTTACGCCGCTACCAAGCGGCGGGCCGGCAGTCGCCGGCCTCCAGCGGTATGAGACAAGCTCATGCCGCTGGTTCACGGCACCGGATACAGCCATTGCATCCCCTGGATCAGACCCACGGGGAAAGTGGTTTCGTGATAGGTGCCCTGGCTGACCTCCGCCATCACCTGCAGGCCCGGATATTTGCGCGCCCGCAGACGCTTGGCCATGTCCTGCTGGTCTGCCACCATGTCACGGTTCTTGTTATAGCGGGCATCGCCGGGCTTCGCCGCCTCGAACGACCCGGTGGTCATATAGACCCTGGCCTTCAAATCCTTGTGCCCTTTGGCATAATCCGCCTCCAGCGTCCGCAGGGCGTAATCCTTGTACCAGATGGACGGGCTGGTCAGGATATAGCTGCTGAAATGCTGCGGTTGGGTGAACAGCACCCACAGGCCGAACAGCCCGCCATAGGATTGGCCGACCAGGGTGCGGCGGGCGGGGTCGATGCGGTAGGTCTTCTCCAGCAACGGCATCGCCTCCTTCACCAGAAAATCCAGATAGGCCGGCGCCCCGCCCGATCCGCTGGGCAGGTCCGGGTCAGCCCAGGGAGTCAGGTCGCGGCGGCGGCTTTCCATGCCATTCTCCCCCTTTGCCGTGGGCAGACCGACCAGGATGAACTCCTCCAGCCGTTTCTGGTTATGGGCCAGCCGCGTGATGCCGGACGCCACCTGGAACGTGTAATCCCCGTCGGTCAGGTACAGCACGCCATAGCGCTTGCCAGCATTCTTCGGATCGGCATAGCCCGGCGGCACCTTGACGTAGAGGTCATAGGTGCGGCCATTCTGCGCCGAGGTCACAGTATGGACACTGGTCCGTTCAACCTGATAGGCGGGCAGAGCTTCCTGGGCTTGGGACGCCGGATGGGTGAACAACAGGGTCGCGGCCAGAAGCCAGGCGAAGCGCATCAGGGATTTCCCCATCGGGTGGCAAGAGGGAGGCCTGTGTACGAATTCCCCTTTTACCCGGTCAAGCATTGACGGCAGGCGTGGCACTGCCCAATCTGAGCGCTATACGCCCAACCGGAGGCCGGCCATGGACAGCGTGAACCTTGCCGATGTCGCCAGCAACCTGACCCGCCTGATCGAACGGGCCGAGGCGGGAGAGGAGATCATCATCTGCCGCGCCGGTCAGCCCGTGGCCCGGCTGATGCCGCCGGTGGTGGGGGACCCGACATCTGCCGGCCCCAAGCCCAAACGGCAACTGGGCATCTTGGCTGGACAGGGTTACTGGATCAGTGACGATTTTGATGACCCTCTGCCGGAAGAGATTGAGCGGGCTTTCCGGGGAGAGGGTACGTGAGGCTGCTGCTCGACACGCATGTGTTCATCTGGTCAGCCCTGTCGCCGAACCGCCTGCCCTCTCCCATCAATAATGCGATCTGTTCGGGCGACAATGACATCATCATCAGCACCGCCAGCATCTGGGAAATCGCGATCAAGGTGAAGACGGGGCGTCTGGCCTTTCCATTGGGCCTGCTGCCGGAAATCCTGCACCGGATGGATATGCAGCTGATGGATATTCACCTGGACCATATTCTGGAGGCCGGAAACCTTCCGCTTCACCACAATGACCCGTTCGACCGCATGTTGATCGCGCAGGCCAGGATGGAAGCGTTGCTGCTGGTGACGGCGGATGCGATGATCCCGACCTATGAGGTGAAAACCCTGTCAGCGCGGGCGTGAGAAAGGGTGGTCCCATGGTTGAGGTACATGTCGTTCCGGCACTGACCGACAATTACATCCACATCCTTCACGATGGCGCCCATGGCGTCACCATCGTGGTCGATCCGGGCGAGGCAGGGCCGGTGCGCGCCTTTCTGGCCGAACGCGGCTGGCGGTTGACCCATATCCTGGCCACCCATCACCATGGCGACCATATTGGCGGCATCACGGACCTGCGCGCCGACAGCCACGCGACCCTGATCGGGCCTAAGGCGGAGATGGAGCGTATCCCGGAAATGGACGCCACCTATGGCGATGGCGACCGCTTCACCCTGGGCAGCCAGACCGTCCGGGTCTTCGACACGCCGGGCCATACGCGCGGCCATTGCGCCTTCTTCTTGGAACAGGCACGCCTGCTGTTCAGTGGTGATACCCTCTTCTCCCTGGGTTGCGGTCGCCTGTTCGAGGGTACGCCGGCCCAGATGTGGGACAGCCTGTCAAAGCTGCGCGCCCTCCCGCCCGAAACCCTGATCTATTGCGGCCATGAATATACGGCCAGCAATGCCCGTTTCGCCCTGTCCATCGACCCGGACAATCTGGCCCTGAAGGCCAGGGCGGAGGAGGTGGCGGCGTTGCGGGCCAAGGGCCGGCCCAGTATTCCCGCCCGCCTGTCGGATGAGCTGGCGGCCAATCCCTTCCTGCGGGCCGATGATCCCGCTCTCGCGGCCCATTTCGGCCTGAGCGGTGCCCCGCATGCCAGCATTTTCGCCGCCATCCGCAAGGCGAAGGATGAATTCCGGGGCTGACCCCGGACTTATGCCCTCCCCCAAACCCTGGAAGCATCCATGAAGCTGCGTTACAGCCAGACCTCCCCCTTCGTGCGCAAAGTGTTGATGGTGGCGCATGAGGTCGGATTGGCCGACCGGATCGACCTGTCCCCGACCGATGTCTGGTCGCCCGACAGCCCCATCGTGCGCGAAAACCCGCTATCCAAGATCCCCACCTTGCTGACCGAAGACGGCATGGTGCTGTTCGACAGCCCCGTCATCGTGGAGTATCTGGACAGCCTGCATGAGGGTGCCAAGCTGATCCCCGCCACCGGTCCGGCCCGCTGGCTGGCCCTGCGTCAGCAGGCGGTGGGCGATGGTATCTGCGATGCCGCCGTCCTACGCCGGCTGGAAGGACTGCGCCCGGCCTCCCTGCGCTCGGCCGAATGGGACAGTCGGCAAAGGGCCGCCATTTTCCGCGCCTTCGACCGGCTGGAGGTGGAGGCCGGCGACCTGCCAGATCCAGAGGTGCCAACCGTCGGGGGTTTAGCTGTGCTGTCGGCCATGGGCTACATGGATTTCCGCTTCGGCCATGAACCTTGGCGTCCGGGTCGCCCGGGTTTGGCGCGCTGGTTTGAAACGGCTTCAAAACGAAACAGTTTTCTCAAGACCCTTCCGCCAACGGAATGACTTTCATGAACCATCTGACGCCAAGACAGATCATCGACCTGCTGGGCATGCGCCCGCATCCAGAGGGCGGCCATTATGTGGAAACTTTCCGGGCCGCCGCCCCCGATGGCGGGCGGGCGGCGCATACGGCCATCTATTTCCTTTTGCAGGCGGGGGAATATTCCCACTGGCACCGGGTACTGGATGCGGATGAGATCTGGCATTTCCATGCCGGCGCGCCGCTGGTCCTGACCATGTCACCCAACGGCCATGACGCCTCTGCCCACCACCTGGGCAGTGATCTGGCCGCCGGTCACCGGCCGCAGATCATCGTGCCCACCGGCCATTGGCAAACAGCGATCAGTCTCGGGGCCTGGACCCTGGTCGGCTGTACCGTCGTGCCCGGATTTGAATTCGCGAAATTCGAACTGGCCCCGCCCGATTGGCGCCCAACACCGCGCAAACCCTCAGGGGCTTGACCGGTCGGCCCGCCGCCAGCGGAACAGCATGCGGCCCAGCGGGGCCAGCATGAGGCCCAGCATGACAATGGCCATCACCTGGATCGCCACCAGCAACGGGGCATCCAGGTCGTCATGGATCATGCGCTCCCCGAATACTGCCATGCCGCCACCGGCGATCAGCAGCAGCGCCATCATGCGGACAGGCGCTACGGGGGCGGCCCGGCGCATGTCCGCAGCCAGGAACAGCGCGGACCCGATGGAAATGACCGGAAAGCACCAGGGGCAGAACAGATGCACCAGTTCCGGCATCTCCTGCGCCACCGCCTCATGCTGATGTCCGCTTTCCCACAGCACCAGCATCCAGAAGGCCGCAGCCGGCAGCCAGATCAGCCGCTCCCAGCCCCGCCGTCCCGGCACGGAAAAGGATATGGCGGCGAAGCCGGCCAGGAGCGCAGTCACCAGCGCCAATCCCTGTTCGGCCAGCCAGTCGGCTCGCGTCACGACCAGCGACAGGTCACCGCGCACCCCATGCCAGGTGGTGGACAGAAGCATCAACCCGATGGACAGCACAGCCCAGCGCAGCAGCCGCAGAACGGGCGGCGGCAAACGGCGGGCAGACGGCCCTTGCGCGCTCAACCGGTCGATCAGGTGGCTAACGTCAGCCATGGTCCACATCCTTCCCCAACAAT
>CALRNG020000171.1:0-7617 GCA_943369495.1 Rhizobium sp. Q54 | reverse complement strand
CATGCGCAAGGGCGATGACCGCCTGATCCTGGCCACCAGCGCCATTGCCAAATACGCCAAGGAGCTGGAAGGGTACGAGCATGAGTCCACCCTGTCGGCGGAAGACCTGCGCGGCCGCACGTATGAGCCGATCTTCCCCTATTTCAAGGGGCTGGAGAAGGCGCACCAGATCCTGGTGGCGGACTTCGTCACCACCGGCGACGGCGTCGGCATCGTGCATATGGCGCCCGGCTTCGGTGAAGACGATTTGGCCGTCTGCAAGGCCCATGGCCTGCCCGTGAAGGTGCCGGTGGATGTGGCCGGCAACTTCACAACGGAAGTGTCCGACTATGTCGGCCTGAACGTGATCGAGGCCAATAAGCCCATCATCCAGGATTTGAAGGCGCGCGGCGTCGTGCTGCGGCACGAGACTTACCTGCACAACTACCCGCATTGCTGGCGCACCGATCAGCCGCTGATCTACAAGGCGGTGAATAGCTGGTACGTCGAGGTATCCAAGTTCAAGGACCGGATGGTCGAGCTGAACCAGCAGCAGATCAACTGGGTGCCTGGCCATGTGAAGGATGGATCCTTCGGCAACTGGCTGGCCAATGCGCGGGACTGGAACATCTCCCGCAACCGCTTCTGGGGCTCGCCCATCCCGGTCTGGCGCAGCGATGATCCCCGATATCCGCGCATCGACGTCTATGGCTCGATCGAAGAACTGGAGCGGGATTTCGGCGTGAAGGTCACCGACCTGCACCGCCCCGCCATCGACCATCTGGTCCGCCCGAACCCCGACGATCCGACCGGCCAGTCGATGATGCGCCGGGTGGAGGATGTGCTGGATTGCTGGTTCGAATCGGGCTCAATGCCGTTCGCCCAGCAGCATTACCCGTTCGAGAACAAGGAACGGTTCGAAGCCGCCTTCCCGGCCGATTTCATCGTTGAATATGTGGCCCAGACGCGTGGCTGGTTCTACACGCTGATGGTGCTGTCCACGGCCCTGTTCGATTGCGCGCCCTTCCGCAATGTCATCTGCCATGGCGTGGTGCTGGACGAGGATAAGCAGAAGCTGTCCAAGCGTCTGCGCAACTATCCCGACCCGATTGAGGTGTTGAACAACCAGGGTGCCGACGCGCTGCGCTGGTATCTGGTGTCCTCACCCCTGATGGTGGGCGGCGATCTGGCCATGCCCAAGGATGCGCGCGGCATCGCCCAATCCCTGCGCCAGGGCGTGCTGCCGCTGTGGAACGCCTACAGCTTCTTCACGCTCTACGCCAATATCGATCAGGTGAAGGGCACGATCCGCGCCGATCAGAAGGGCCTGCTGGACCGCTATATCCTGGCCAAGACCCGCGAGCTGGTGGAAGGCATCGAAGCCAAACTGGACGGGTATGACCTGCCCGGCGCCTATGCCATCATCACCGGCTATTACGACGCGCTGAACAACTGGTTCATCCGCCGCTCCCGCTCGCGCTTCTGGCGTGAGGCGGGGGAGGGCGATGGCCAGGATAAGGTTGACGCCTATGACACGCTCTATACCTGTCTGGTGACGGCGACCAAGGCGCTGGCCCCGCTGCTGCCGCATGTGACGGAGCGGATTTATACGGCGCTCACCGGTGAGGCATCGGTGCATCTGGCCGATTGGCCGGACGTGTCCTACCTGCCGTCCGATCATGAGCTGACAAGCCAGATCGACCTTGTGCGGGAGATCTGCGCGTCGGCCATGTCGCTGCGGGAAGCCAAGAAGCTGCGCATCCGCCTGCCGCTGCGCACGCTCACCATCGTCCATCCCGATGCCGACCGGCTGAAAGGCCAGTTTGACACGGTGCTGGGCGCGCTGGTGGCGGATGAGGTGAATGTGAAGCAGGTGGTGGTGTCGTCCGACATATCCCTGGTCGGCACCCGTCAGCTGGCCGTGAATGCCGCCATCGTCGGTCCCAAGGTGGGGCCGAAGATGAAGGAGGTCATGGCCGCCAGCAAGACCGGCAAGTGGAGCGACAAGGGCGACGGCACCGTCGAGCTTGCTGGTGTCGTGCTGGAAGCCGGCGATTTCGACATCCGCATCCAGGCCAAGGAAGGCACCCACGCCGCGCGCTTTGCCGGTGGCAAGGGCGTGGTCGTGCTGGACGTGACCGTGGATGCAGAGCTGGAGGCCGAAGGCTGGGCGCGTGACTTTGTGCGCGCGGTGCAGTCCACGCGTAAGGATAGCGGGTTCCAGGTAACGGACCGTATTACGATCACGGCGCAGGTTCCGGAGAACATCGCCGGCGCCCTGATCACGCATGCCGAGACGATCAAGCGCGAGACGCTGGCCTTGTCGCTGACGGTCAACCCGGAAGCGCTTCACGAGGGCGCGGTGTCGGTGGACCTGTCCGGCACGTCGGTGTCGCTGGTACTGGCAAAGGCGTAGGTCAGGCCGAGGCGAGAGCCGAGCCCTGACAGGCAAGGAATGAAAGCCTTTTCTGTCAGGGCTCGCCTTGCGGCTCGACCTGACCTAAGGCCCTGGTGGGGGAACCGCCTACCGCCCCGCCACATCCACCGGCAAGGTGATCAAAAACCGCGTACCGTGCCCCGGCACCGACGCCAGATCGATGGCACCCTGCAACGGCCCCGTCACCAGATTATGCACGATATGCAGGCCCAGTCCCGTGCCGCCGCTGTCGCGCTTGGTGGTGAAGAACGGGTCAAAGGCCTTGGACTGCACGTCCGGCGGCATACCATTGCCATTGTCGGTGATGGCGATGGCCACGCGGTCGCTGCCGGCGCGACCGATGGAGATCAGGATTTCCGGCCTTTCGACGCCGGCAAAGCCATGGACGATGGCGTTCTGCACCAGATTGGACACGACCTGTGCCAGCAGGCCCGGTAGGGTGGTGATGGCCAAGCCCGGCGGGCCATCGACCGTCACCGATACCCGCCGCTGCCGGACCATCGGGTCCAGGCTTTTCAACACATCACCGATATAGGCACCCAGATCAACGGTGCGCAGCGCCTCGCTGCTGCGGTCGGCGGAGACCTGTTTGAAGCTGCGGATCAGGTCGGCGGCCCGTTCCAGATTGCCCGTCAGGATACGCGGACCCTCATTCAGCTTGTCCAGGAACTGCTCCATGGCCAGCCGTTTCAGCTGGTTGGCGCCAAAGGCCTGGGCAATCTCGTCGCGCTCCCCCTGCAAATGCGTCGCCATGGTGAAGGCCACGCCCAGCGGCGTGTTGATCTCATGCGCCACGCCAGCCACCAGCTGGCCGAGCGAGGCATGCTTTTCCTGCTGCACCAGCCGTCCCTGCGTGGCGCGCAGTTCAGACAGGGTGCTGTCCACCTTGGCATAGGCGGCGGCGTTCGACAGGGCGATGGCGCCATAGGCGCAAAGCGTGCGGAAGACCAGCTTCTCCCGCTCCCCATAGGCGTTCTCTGCCGCCGCCTGCGCCGTCATCACGCCCCACAGTCGCGCCCCCACGATCAATGGCGACAGCAGCAAGGTGCGCATGAAGCGCGTGCCGGGGATGTGGGAGGGGGAGGATTGTTCGTGCGGCCCGCGCAGGATCAGCATTTCCTGCCGCTCCCGTGCACAGCGCGCCACCAGCGACACCGGATCGGACACGCGCCGCCAGATGGTGGGCAGGGGCCGCCCACCCTCCAGCCCGTAGCGTAGTTCCAGCTGTTCCCCGCTTTCATCCACGACATAAACGGAAAAGGCGTCCAGCTCCATCATCGTGCCGACATGGCGGTGCAGGGCGTGGAACACGGCCTCCGCGTCCAGCGTGGCCGTGATCTGCTGCCCGATATGGCCCAGCATCTCCAGCGTCTGTGTCGCCTCATGCAACGCGGCAGCGCGCGATGCCTCGGCGGCGGCCAGCTGGCGGTGATACTCGCCTTCCGCCTTCAACCGTTCGGTCTCAAACCCCGCCTGCATGGCCAGCAACCGGTCGCTGACCTCCCGGCTGTGGATGATACCGCGCGCCTGTCCGGCCCTTCGTTCCCAGCGCAGGGCCGTGGCCGTGTCGCCCGCCGCCTCGTACGCCGAGGCCAGGGCCGACAAGAGATCGGCCGACGCCGTATAGCCCTGGATCGATTCGGCCAGGTCCAGTGCCCGGCGCAGATAATGGATGGAAGCCGTCTCATCGGCCGCCATGTCGGGCGGGGGCGGCAGATCGGCAAAGCGCTGATGGATGGCCGCCTTGGCACGCAGCACATCAATCTCCCGCCAGCGGTCGGACCGGGCACGGACCAGTTCCAGGGCCGCATCGGCCGCCGCCACGGCATCATCACACCGGTCCAGCAGGGTCAGGGCGCGGGCCCGGCCGCATTGGGCTTCGGCCTGCAGGTCGGTCTGTTCCAGGTCGGTACCGACCTCCAGCAGATCATCAAACCAGCGCAACGCCGCCGAAACATCGCCGACATCCAGTTCAAGATCGCCCAGATACTGACACGCGATGGCGTGATTGCGCGACCGACCAAAGGGCGCCAGCCATTCCAACGATTCCAGCAACAAATGACGGGCGCGGCCCGTCTGCTGCAACCGGCGCAGCGTGTCGCCCATGCCGCGCAGGCATTGGCCCACCGCCGCCGGCCAGCCGGTGGCACGGGCCAGACCATGCGCCCGCTCCCGCCACAGGAATTCGCTGACATAGTCATTCACATTGGCATGCGCAGCACCGACATTGCCAGCCAGCAGGACCGCCAGCCGCATTTGTCCCGCCAGCACGGCCTGATCACAGCCGCGCTGATAATGGCGCAGAGCCTTCATGAAATCGCCATGCGCGAAACAGACCCCGCCATGGAAATAGGCGGCGACGGCGTCCAGGCCGGGATGTTCCAGCAAGGGGCCTTCGGGCAGCACCCGCACCCATTCCGCCTCTGCCGCGGCGGCATCGCCGAACAGGGCGTCACGCGCCATCCAGGCCTGGGCGATCTGCTGTCGCATGGCATCGCCGGCCCGCAGATACAGGCTGTGGGCGTTGCGGTGCGCCTGGATGCGGCGGCGCGTCTGCCCCCGGTCCAGGGCCAGCAGCGCCTCCGTCATCGACGTATCACCCTCACCCAGCACATCGCCGATCTGGCGGAAGGTGGCCCGCGCACTTTCCAGCAGCGCCTCGGCCTGATCCAGTTCGGCGAACAGGGCCTTGGCTTCCGCCTTGATCAGCAGCAGCCGGGCCGTGAGGCGGCGCAGTTCGCGTTCATTGGCACCCCTGGCATAGGGCAGAAGCCCCATCGCCTCTGCCACCATGTCCAGGGCCGTGCGCGTATCACGCTGCCGGTTGTACCAGGCCAGCGTGGTCAGCAGCAGCAGCCGCTGCACCGGGTCCTGGGCATTGACCAGATGATGCTCAGCCGACAGCACCTGTTCAGCCAGACCATACAGGTCCAGCGGACCGACCAGGGAGGAGCCGGGAAGTGTGGGGCAATCGGCCGGGATGGTATCGTCCGGCGGCGGGTCGAAATCCGTCAGGGCCGGCAAGCCGCCAGCTGACGCCAGATCATCACCCGTTTCCACCACACTGTCCGCCATGGACCGCCCAAACCCGACCGCCACCCCACAGGCTTGTGGGCAGCATTTCCATCAAATGCTACGCAACTGCCGGGCGGGGGGCAATTGCGTTCGGGGTCGGGGAGCGTGGATTCCGGGTTTTTTCCTGCCACCTGTGGTCGAGCCGCCATGTGAGGCCCATCCACAGCGCCACATAGGAAACAGTTGAAACAGATCGGGGGTGTGAAGCACCCCCCCCGGTCCCGGTCATCACCCGATCAGCTGATCCAGACCGCGCCGGAAATCGGCGATCACGTCATCGGCATCTTCCAGCCCCACCGACACGCGGATGGTGCCGGGGCCGATTCCCAGGATGGCCTTTTCCTCCACCGACAGGCGCTGATGCGTGGTGGTGGCGGGATGGGTGGCCAAGGTCTTCGAGTCGCCCAGATTGTTGGAAATCTTGGCAATGCGCAGATTGTTCAGCACGGTGAAGGCCGCCTGCTTGGCATCACCATTCACGGGCTTGATATGCAGGCAGATCAGGTTGCTGCCGGCCTTCATCTGCCGCTTCAGCAGGCTGTGCTGCGGATGGCTTTCCAGCCCGGCATAGAGCACACGCTCCACCGCCGGATGGCTTTCCAGGAAGGTCGCGACCTTGAGTGCCGATGCCGACTGCGCGTTCACGCGCAGTTCCAGCGTTTCCAGCCCCTTTAGCAGGGTCCAGGCGTTGAACGGGCTGAGTGCGGGGCCGGTATGGCGCAGGAATGGGGCAAGCTGGGCCGCCACCTCGTCATCACACAGGATGGCCCCGCCCAGGCAGCGGCCCTGGCCATCGATATGCTTGGTGGCCGAATAAACAACGACGTCCACGCCGTACTTCTTCGGCTTCTGCAGGACGGGCGTGGCGAAGACATTGTCCACCACCACCTTGGCCCCGGCCTTGTGAGCCAGCGGCACCACATGTTCCAGATCAACCACTTCCAGGCAGGGATTGCTGGGCGTTTCCAGGAAGACGAGGTTGGTGGGCACCGACAGGGCCTTTTCCCATTCCTCATTCTTGGTGCCATCGATGATCACGCTTTCGATGCCGAAACGCCGGGCCAGATCGTTGACGATATAGAGGCAGGAGCCGAAAAGGGCACGGCTGGCCACCAGACGATCGCCGGCCTTCAACAGGCCGAAGACGGCGGCATGGACGGCGGCCATGCCCGACGCGGTCGCAAAGCAGCGCGGATAGCCTTCATATTGCGCCAGCCGATCCTCGAACATGGCGACGGTCGGGTTGCGGAACCGGGAATAGACGAAGCGCGAGCCATCATTGACGAAGGCGGCTTCCGCCGCTTCCGCACTGCCATAGACGAAACCGGAGGTGAGGAAGATCGCCTCACTGGTTTCTTCGAACTGGGAACGGCGGGTGCCGCCATGCACCAGCAGGGTGGCGGGGTTCAGATCATCGGGCAGGTCGCTCATCGCCAGGGTCCTTCACAAGCCTCGACCGTTCGATCGAGGCCCGGTGCAGCGCCGTCATGCGGCGTCTGATCCATGGCTTCGACCTTTTAGCAGCTTCTTTCGAACGTGGCCTGCAATCCGGTCACCAAATCACCACGTGCAGAACGTTAAATCCCGACGCCGCCGGCTTGTCAAGACGAGGGTGGCGAAGGGCGGCGTCGCTTGCGGCGCGGGCGGTTCGGGCATAGGCTTCGCCCGCCCGCATTAACCATAATATCAGTTCAGGGGGAAAAGATGGGTAAACGCCTGGGGCTGGCCGCATTGGCCGCCGCCTTCATCCTGTTTTTCTGGGGGTTCTTCTGGTTCGGCATCTCGCCTTTGGCAAAGCAGACCCTGCCATCGCTGCCGGACAGCGCACAGCCGGGCATCGCCGCCCTGGCGGCCAGCGGCCTGCCATCCGGCACTTACATGTATCCGGCCTATGATGACAGCACGCCGGAGATGACGGCCAAGGCCATCGCCGACTATGCCGCCGGCCCGGTGGCCATGATCCACTACCGGACCCAGGGCGTCGGCTTCATGGACCCGATGGTCATGCTGACAGGTCTGGTGCATTTCCTCATCTCGGCCCTGCTGATCGGCTGGCTGTCCATGCGCGGTGGCGGGCCGGCGGACCGGTTTGTGACGCGCTGGTCCTTTGTCTTCGGCGCGGGCCT
>CALRNG020000170.1:0-7619 GCA_943369495.1 Rhizobium sp. Q54 | reverse complement strand
CGCTGGAATTCCAGGTCGCGATTGTCGCCGGCCAGATGCAGGATGGCCGCGATCGTGTAGGCATTGTGGGTCGCGAATTGCGGATAGATGGCGTCCTTGGCGGCCAGCATCTTACGCGCACAGACCAGATAGGAGAGGTCCGTCGCCGCCTTGCGCGTGAAGACTGGATAGTCCGGGTGGCTGGCGATCTGCGACATCTTGATCTCGGTGTCCCAATAGGCACCCTTGACCAGACGCACCATCAGGCGGCGGTTGGCAGCGCGTGCCAGATCGACCAGCCAGTCGACCAGCAGATGCGTGCGCTTGGAATAGGCCTGGATGGCCAGACCCAGCCCGTTCCACCCGGCCAGATCGGGATCATGGGCCAGGGCCGACAGGATATCCTGCGACAGTTCCAGGCGGTCCGCCTCTTCGGCGTCAATGGTCAGGTTGATGTCCCAGCGCTTGGCCTGCAGCGCCAGCCCCTTCACGGCGGGCACCAGCTTCGCCATCACGTCCGCGTGTTGTGCCTGGACATAGCGCGGGTGCAGGGCCGACAGCTTGATCGACACGCCGGGGGCCGCCACCGGGCCCCGGCCGGCGGCTTCCGCCCCCACCGCGTCGATGGCCTTCACATAGGCGTCCAGGTAACGGGTCGCCTGTTCCCAGGTGCGCGCCCCTTCGCCCAGCATGTCATAGGAATGCACGGTGCCGGCGGGGCGGGCCTTGCGGGCCTCGCCCATGGCTTCCTTGATGGTGCGGCCCAGCACGAAATGCCCGCCCATGACGCGCATGGCCTGACCCATGGCGGTGCGGATGACGCTTTCGCCCGACCGCGCCACCATGCGCTTCAGGAAATTGCCGGCATCCCGCTCCCCACCGCGCTCCAAATCAGTGATCTTGCCCGTCAGCATCAAGCCCCAGGCGGCGGCATTGACAAAGGCGCTGTCGCTTCGGCCCAGATGGGCATCCCACTGACCCTGCGCAATCTTCTCCGCGATCAGGCGGTCTGCCGTCTCCGGATCGGCGATGCGCAGCAGGCACTCGGCGATGCACATCAGGGCCACGCCCTCATTGTTCGACAGGCCGAATTCCTGCAGGAAATTATCCAGCGGCCCCAGTTCGCGCCGGCGCAGACGTGCCGCCTCGACAATCGCCACAGCCCGGTCATGGATGCCGGTCCGCTCTGCCGCCGTCAGCCCATGGCTGCGCAGCAGGCCGGTGACGACAGTGACCTCATCGGCATGCTTGGCCTTGCGCAGGTCGTTCAGGACGGTGCCGGACATTGCCGTAACTCCGAGATTTCTTGGGGGCGTTGAATTGCTCGGAGTATGGCAAATTTGATGGACGATTTTTCTCCAAAGAAAGGGCTTTGACAGGATATCATCTGGTCATAGTGACATTTTGCCAGAGAATATCATGTCCGCTGATTCCGCAGCTTTGAGGCTTGACCGCATCGACCAGAACATCCTGCGCATCCTGCAGGAAGATGGCCGCATCTCGAACGTGGAACTGGCCCGGCGGGTCAACCTCTCCCCCACCCCCTGCCTGGAACGGGTGCGCCGGCTGGAGCGGGATGGCTATATCCGCCAGTACGTGGCCCTGCTGGACCCGGAACTGCTGGACCGCTCCCTGGCCGCCTTCATCGAGGTGCGCCTGGACCGCACCACCCCCGACGTGTTCCAGATTTTCGCCGACGCCGTCCGCCGTCTGGACGAGATCCAGGAGGCCCATATGGTGGCCGGCGGATTTGACTACCTGATCAAGGTCCGCGTCGCCGACATGGCCGCCTACCGCGCGTTTTTGGGCGACAAGCTCTCCTCCATCCAGGGCGTCGCGCAGACCCATACCTATATGGTGATGGAGGAGGTGAAGAACACGCATGTGGTGCCGGTGCCGGGGCGGTGAGATCAGTCGGTCAGCAGCACTAGGATCAGGCTGGACAACCTGTCCTCGCTGCCGGCGAAGCTCTCGATCATGGCGGGCAGAACGTCATCGGGGTCAAGGGCGTCATCATTCACGCCATATCCGGCATTGGCGGCCAGCAGTGTCAGAAAAGCCAACTGGGTGCGGCCATTTCCTTCCCGGAAGGGGTGCACGGCGTTGATTTCGGCCAACAGATGGGCGGTGTTTCGGGCGAACTCTTCCTTCGGCAGGCCAGCAACCTCATGCGGATCACCATATTCCCGGAACGCCCGGGCCAGCTCGGCCTCGATAAATTCCGGATAGCAGAACCAGTTGTCGCCCTTGCCGATGCGGATGGTCCGTCTCTGCCCCGCCCAGTCATACACATCCTGGAACAGATGATGATGGATACGCAGATAGTGGGTGGCACCCAGAGAACCGGCCGGCAAAGGCTCGTCCGCACGGATCAGGAACAGCGCCAGTTCCACCTCATCCAACACCGCCTGATCCGTGATGCCAAGACGGTTGCGTAACACCGACGTCCCAGGAACCCATAACGGGTCGTTGGCGGCGGTATAGAACAAGGATGCCTACTTTTGGCGCAGCGTTTCCAGGACCAGCGCCCGCCGCTCATCCCCCGACAACCCCTGCGCAGCCCCTTGCCGCAACGTGGCCGCCATCCGTGGCGACAAGGTCAACCCTTCGACAGCACTGATCTTCTCACCGCGTTCGCTGGTGAGGACAAACTGGCCGGATTGAACGGCGCGTTGAAGGTCGTAGCGATGGGCTTTCATGGTTGGAGTTTACCACGGTGGAGGAGTGGCTGCTATTGCTGTCCAAAAGGTCGGTGCGGAAATGGCCTGCGGCGTGGGCCGGCTTGGGACCGGTTTGGGGCTGGTTAGAGACCTTCTGGTTTCGAAACCAAGTTGGAGATAGCGGACATTCGGCTCGGTTCGGTGTGCGGATCAAAAAAGCAAACTGGCTGAACCGTTCGCAGCAGGTTTATCAAGTGCTTCACCATACGGCAAATTTAGAGCATTTTGAGAGAAAATATCTTGATTATATCATTTAATAATGATACACAAAACATATGTCCTTTATGGTCGTCCTTTTGGGAGGGTGCTATGGCAAATGATGGAACGGTCGTCATTCAGGTAAAGCCTGGAGTCAAAGTGGAAGTTCTGGAGACTGATGAGCTTGAGGGCGATCGCGAATTCGTAGCGAAAGCTTCCAAGGGCCTGAAGGTGGCAATCCAGCAGGTTTCATCTGATGTAGGGGTGGCGTCGGTAAGTAAAGTAACTATGTGCGGATAAATTAATCTAGCTTATGGCAGCTGGCGCAATGCACGATTTTATGGAAAAGCCTCGCCTGCGTCACTGTACAATGCTAGATGCCGGCCAAGATAGGCCGCTGCGCTTAATCGTAGGCGAAAATCATTATGAGCTTACAGAGTTAGTGGGGAGTCGTGCGACCTTTCTTAAGCTTAAGAGCTTACTTGATGGGCGCCACGATGTTCGACAAATCGCTGAGCGTACTGGATTGAGAGAGCGAGATGTTCTTAACGTTGTTGAGGCGCTTGATGGCCTTGGACTTCTGCGTCGTGAAGTTCATCGTACTCTCATCCCAGTTCAAGAGTTCCTCGATAAATTGGCTGCGACGACCTTGATGTGGCGCCGCCAGATTGGCTTTCATCCGCTCTTTCAAGGTCTTGCGTCGGGGCGATACCGTAAGGAAGTCTTGCAAGGTCTATTTATCGAGACATATCACGCTGTTAGACTTTGTTCGACTCATATTGCAACCGCAATAGCCCATACAGATTCAGATTTTCGTCGAGAAACATTGTCTCGCTATTTTTCTGAAGAATTTTCTCACTCGCCCTTAATTCTAAAGACATGCAAAAATCTAGGCTGCGTTACCGATGAGGTTGAAGATTCCCATCCTATAGTCGCGACCCGTTCCTTAATCCAGATGCTTTGTGATATTGCTCGTTCGGATACTATTGGATATGCCGCAGCTCTAACGTTATTTGAAGCTCAGCCGAATGATGAAATTGAAGGAAAGGAAAGTCTTAACCTGATCGCTGAAGCTTATAATATTCAAGTTAGTGCCTTCTTTCCTGCACTGAAGCATCTTCGTGATGATATTCATGGAGGGCATTATTCATTGCTAAATAAAATACTGGGAGACCAAGATAGCATTTCAGAAGCACGAGTCCATTCTATTATTAACAATTTGCATGATTTAAAGCACGCGTATGATCAATTTCATGATGGCATTATTTCTTATTATTCTGATTTGTCCAATTATGTACCTAGATTAAAGGTCGACTATTTTAGTCTGTAGAGTGTTAATGTTATTATTTTGACAAATTTTGATATGTTTATACAACTCTCATTGCGCAAATAGACATATTGACTTTAGATGACCTGTTTCGAGATTTACGGCTGATCTCTGGAACGACCAAAACGGGGCGCATCGCTGACTTCCCCCGCAAACTGCGCTATAATCACCCGATCAACGCCATAGCCACGTCTCGCTTCTGGCCAATGCAGCGCCGATGCCCTCCGCCGTGGTGCCACCATTCGGAGCCGTGTGCCCGCCCGCTCTGAAACCGACCCCGATTTTGTGTTTCACTTGGTTGCACGGGGCGCGCGATCGGTGGGTCCATTCGGAGGAAGGCGGTCATCCACTCCGACCGCTTCGTGACCCGTCACGGGGGGCGCCAACCTTGTCGATAGGGTCATTCCGCCTTACTTTGTCGCGGCAGCAGGATTGCCGATGGCCACCTTGACGGTGGCGGCGGGCGGCCGGGTTGCGGGCATGAACCCCAAAGCCGGGAGGCTGAAAAATGGCTGCGGACGCAACCTTTCTCGCGGTTTTCACCAGCAACAAGAACAGTCCGCGCTGGCAGGCCTGGTACGCGATGAGCGAGGCGGAGCGGCGGGCCACGGATGAGAAGGGGCTGGCCGCACTCGCCGCCTGGGATGCCGCGCACCAGGAGGCGATCGTCTATGGTGGCGGGCCGCTGGGGCCGACCAAGCGCACCTCGCCCGACGGGGTCACCGATGTGGTGAATGAGCTGACGGTATTCATGGTGGTGCGGGCACCGTCGCATCAGGCGGCGGCGGAGATGTTTGCGGGGCATCCGCATTTCACGATCTTCCCGTGCGACAGCGTCGATGTCATGCCGTTGCTGGGACCCAAGCAGGACGCGTGAGGGGCGGGCATGACGCATCGGATTTACGCCATGAGTTTCGCCAGCCTGTACCCGCTCTATGTCGCCAAGGCGGAGAAGAAGGGACGTAGCAAGGCGGAGGTGGATGAGATCATCCGCTGGTTCACCGGCCACAGCCAGGACAGCTTGGCGGCGGAGATCGCGGCCGGGACAAGCCTTGAGGATTTCCTGGGCCGCGCGCCCAACCTGCACCCGGCCCGCCGCCTGATCACCGGTATGGTCTGTGGCGTGCGGGTGGAGCAGGTGGAAGAACCGCTGATGCGGGAAATCCGCTATCTGGACAAGCTGATCGATGAGTTGGCGAAGGGCAAGGCGACGGCAAAAATCCTGCGCCGATAGGGCCGCTGGCTCAATCCAGCACCCGCGCCACCTTGCGCAGGCCCAGCGCATTGGTCAGCACCATGTCGTCGGCCCGGCGCAGCTCTGCCACCGTCACCGCCCGCTCCTCCGCCCGCCAGTTCTTGACCAGCGCCGCCCGCATCGTACCGGGCAGGGCGCCTTCCGCCACCGACGGCGTCACCCAATGCCCGTCCAGCGACAGGAACAGGTTGGCGGCCGTGGCCTCCGCCACGCGGCCCTGGCTGTTCAGCATCACGGCGTCATCGGCCCCGCGCGCCGTCGCCTCCCGCCGGGCGATGATGCTGTCCAGATAGTTCAGGGTCTTCAGCCGCGACAGGGGCGATTTCTCGTTGCGGCAGGTGGTGCGCGCGATGATCAGGCGGGCCGGCGGCGCCTGCGCCGGGATGCGGCCGGCGGCCAGCATCAGGGTGGGGGTGGGCTGATCGGGCCTGGGCAGGCCGCGCGGACCGGGGCCGGCGGTCAGGGTCAGGCGCACCGCCGCCTCCCCCGCCATCCCGTTGGCGCCCAGCAGCCCCAAGATAGCATCGTGCAGCGCCGTGTCGTCCGCTGGCGCCGGTAACCCTAAGAAATCCGCCCCGTCACGCAGGCGCTTCAGATGGGCGTCCAGGCGCAGGGGCACGCCGGCCTTCACCGCAATGGTCTCGAACAACCCGTCGCCCAAGGTCAGGCCCCGGTCATGGGCCATCAGGGCCGGCTTGTCGGCGGCGACGAAATCGCCGTTCAACCAGATCACGCTCATGCCGCCCGCTCCCCTGCCTCATCCACCGCGATGGCGGGGGGCCAGGCCATGGCGGGGTCCAGGGCCGTCAGGATGGCCTTGGCCTTGGTCAGGCTTTCCTGATACTCCGCCTCCGGCTCGCTGTCGGCCACGATGCCGCCGCCGGCCTGCACCTGCACCTTGTCTCCGGCAATGGCGGCGGAGCGGATGATGATGGAACTGTCCATGGAACCGTCCCAGCCGATCCACATCACCGACCCGCAATAGGGGCCGCGCCGGGCGGGTTCCAGCTCATGGATGATCTCCATGGCCCGTATCTTGGGCGCGCCGGTAATCGACCCACCGGGGAAGCTGGCGCGCAGCAGATCCACCGGCCCCAGGCCGGGTTTCAACCGTCCCGTGACGACAGAGGTCAGGTGATGGACGGTGCGATAGCTTTCCAGCCCCCACAGGCTGGGCACCTTGACGCTGCCGATCTGCGCCACCCGCGACAGGTCGTTGCGCAGCAGATCCACGATCATCAGGTTTTCCGCCCGGTCCTTCTCCGACGCCAGCAGTTCGGCGGCCAGGGCGGCGTCGCGCGCGGCGTCGGCGTGGCGGGGGCGGGTACCCTTGATGGGCCGCGTTTCAATGGCACCATCGGCGGACAGCGACAGGAACCGTTCCGGCGATCCGGACGCGATGGCGCGGCCTGCGCCTAAGTTCAGGAAGGCGGAGAAGGGGGCGGCGGTGCGCGGGCGCAGGCGGCGATAGGCGTCCCAGGCCGTGACGCCAGGGCGCAACCGTCCCAGGAAGCGCTGCGTCATGTTGGCCTGATAGATATCGCCGGCCCGGATATAATCCAGGATGCGCGCCACCCGGTCGCGATATGTCGCGGGCGACAGTTCCGCCTCCCACCCTGGCCGGCGTAAGATGCCGTCGCCATTGTCGCGGGCGAGCGGCGGGGCCTTGGTCAGCCGGTCGTACAGCGCCTGGGCCAGTTCCCTTGCCCGTTGGGGCCGGCGGGCCGGATCGGCTTCGCGTTCCCCTCCAGAGATGACCCAGGCCCAATCCTGTGCATGGTCGATGATGGCGACCGTATCGTACAGGCCGAAGGCCATGTCGGGCAGGTCGATGCCGGTATCCTGTGGGTCCGGCAGCCGCTCCAGATACCGGCCCAGCTCATAACCCATGACGCCCACGGCACCGCCGGTGAAGGGGTACAGGCCGGCGGGCGAGGGGCGGGCAAAGGGGTGCAGCGCCTGTTCCAGGGCCGTGAACGGGTCCATGGCCAGTTGCGCGCCATCGCGCATCACCGTCCCGTCGCCCGCCACCTCAATCCAGGAAAAGGGGTCGGCGGCCAGGATGGAGTAACGCGCCCGACCGCCATCCGCCGCCCCGCCATCCAGCAGAATGGCCCCCTTCTGCCCCGCCAGCACCGCG
>CALRNG020000169.1:0-7642 GCA_943369495.1 Rhizobium sp. Q54 | reverse complement strand
CGGCATCGATACGATCGACCTTGCCACCCGCGTGCAAAAGCGACTGGTGGCAGGTGCCGACCTGAACCTGCTGTTCACGGGGCCGATGACGGGTCGTGTCTTCTTCACGCGCAAGCCGCAGGTGGCGGAAGGGGAGGGGGTGGAAGTCTTCGCCGCCGACCCCGTCACGGGCAAGGTGGCAAAGGTCGCCCAGGTGAAAAAGGGGCAGATCGGGTCGATCAATGCCGATGAGACACTGTTGCTGGGTGTGCTCGCCGAAGGCAAGTTTGAGCTGCAGCCCGGTGCCCCCGACCCGAAGAACACCCGCTTCGACAATCACTATGAGTATATCGGCCCCGACGGCAAACCCATGATCTATGCCGACGCCAAGGAGGTGCGGCTTTATCAGCGGCTGGAGGCACGGGTGCCGATGGAGATGTTCACCATCGACCTGAAGACGGGGGTGCAGCGCAGCGTCCACAAGGCCACGGACTGGCTGAACCATCTGCAATTCTCCCCCACCGATCCCACCCTGATCATGTTCTGTCATGAGGGGCCGTGGCACCGGGTGGATCGCATCTGGACCATCCGCGCCGATGGCACGGGCCTGACCAAAATCCATACCCGCACCATGAACATGGAAATCGCGGGCCATGAATTCTTCAGCGCCGATGGCAAGACCATCTGGTACGACCTGCAAACCCCGCGTGGGGAGGATTTCTGGCTGGCCGGCTATGAGATCGCATCGGGTAAGCGCACCTGGTATCACCTGACCCGGGATGAATGGTCGGTGCATTTCAACGTCTCACGCGATGGCACCCTGTTCGCGGGCGATGGCGGCGACGCGGAGATGGTGGCCAAGGCCAAGGACGGCAAATGGATTTATCTGTTCCGGCCCGAAAGCATCCCCGATGTCGCCGGCATCCATGCCCCCAATGCCGATGACCTGATCCGCCCCGGCGTGCTGCGCGCTGAAAAGCTGGTCAACATGCAGGATCATGATTACCGGCTGGAACCCAACATCACCTTCACGCCCGACGGGAAATGGATCATCTTCCGCGCCAACATGCATGGTGACGTGCATGTCTATGCGGTGGAGGTGGCAAAGCCCTGACGGGCAACAGCCCCTTGGTTTTCCACAATTTTCAGGTATGGGCATCCGTCCCCGACCTTGCCGTTTGGGGGCAATTATGGGATGCTGTTCCGTAAATTGAGAGAGTGATACGAGCAGATGAGCAGCGCCACCGCCGAGCATGATGAAGACACAGCCCCTAAGGCGACCCCCAGCGGCAGCCAGACGCTGCTGCGTGGGCTGGATGTGCTTGAGGCTGTGGCCGAGGGGCCGATCAGCCTGGCCAAGCTGGCGCAGCGGCTGGATTTGACGCGCAGCACCACGCACCGGCTGGCCGCCGCCCTGGTGGAACGCGACTTCCTGATCCTGACCCCGCGGGAGGGGTATCAACTGGGGCCGAAGCTGCTGGAACTGGGCTATCTGGCGCAGCAGCAGATGGATATTCCCCGCGTCGCCCGCCCCTATATCGAGGATCTGGCCGCCGCTACCGAGGATACGGTGCATCTGGGCGTGCTGGACGGGGAGGAGGCGCTGTATCTGGACAAGATACCGGGCCGCCGCCGCATCGAAATCGGCTCCCGCGTGGGGGAGCGTCACCCGATCGCCTCCACGGGCCTGGGCAAGGCCCTGATCCTGGATGAGAGTGAGGGGCGCTGGCGCAGCTTCTATGACAAGCGCTTCGGGGAGGCCGATTGGCCCGTCTGGCAGCAGCGCATGCGCAATTACGCCAATGGCGGCTATGCCTTCGACCTGGAAGAGAATGAGGACCGCATCCGGTGTGTTGCGGCCCCCATCCGGGGGGCGAGCGGCAAGATCATTGCCGCCATCAGCCTGTCGAGTGCCGCGCAGTACATGAATGACGAGCGCATGCAGGAGCTGATCGCCACTGTGAAGGACACGGCCCGCGCCATCAGCAAGGGCATGGGCTGGAACGGTGGCACGGGGCGGCGGTAGCGTCTGTTTGGTTCAGAATGAAGCGCCGCCCTTCGTCATCCGGGCGAAAGCCGGGACCCAGGGGCCAAGCGCCCAACCTAACGGCAGCGTCGATCAACGCTGCGTGAACCGTTGTTCCTGTGGCCCCTGGGTCCCGGCTTTCTCCGGGATGACGAGATGGGAAAACTCATTTCAATCTTACAAATCTCAACCCCTCACCCCAAACCGATACTGCGACACATGCCGGTATACCTGCCCTGGATCAAGCCGGGCGCTGGGGAAGGCGGGCTGGTTCGGGCTGTCGGGGAACTTCTGCGGTTCCAGGCACAGGGCGTCGGCCTGCCGATAGAGCCGCCCTCCCTTGCCGATCAGGCTGCCGGGCAGGAAATTGCCGGAATAGAATTGCAGGCCCGGCTCGGTGGTTGACAGTTCCATCACCCGGCCCGTCACCGGGTCCGACAGGCGGGCCGCGAAGACCGGTTCCGCCCCGCCGCCCGACAGCAGCACGAAATTATGGTCATAGCCACGGGCCAGGACCAACTGCGCCTCCGTCCCGTCGCGCAGACGCGTTCCGATGCTGTGCGGGGCGGTGAAATCAAAGACGTTGCCCGCCACCGCCCGCAATTCCCCCGTCGGGATCAGGTTGGCGTCGACGGGCGTGTACTGATCGGCGGCCAGCGTCAGTTCATGGCCCAGAATATCCCCGCCCGCAACGGCCCCGCACAGGTTGAAATAGGCATGGTTGGTCAGGTTGACGATGGTCGCCGTATCCGTGGTCGCCGTCAGCGCGACCACAAGACTGTCATCGGTCAAGGTATAGTCGGCGCGGATGTCGAGCGCGCCGGGGAACCCCTCCGCCCCGTCGGGGCTGTGCAGGGTGAAGACGGCATGGGTTGGCCCCTGTTCTGCCAGGGTCCAGGGCAGCAGATCCAGCCCCTGCATGCCGCCATGCAGGCAATTGGGCCCGTCATTGCGCGCGACCGCGTATTCCCGCCCGTCCAGCGCAAAGCGACCGCCCGCGATGCGGTTGGCGTAACGCCCGGCAATGGCGCCCAGGAAGGTCCGGTTCTCCAGATAGGTTTCCAGATCATCATGGCCCAGGACGATATCGTCCAGCACCCCCTGCCGGTCGGGCACCCAGAGGGCCTGCAAACTGGCCCCCAGCCCGATGATGCGCGCGGCCCAGCCCTTAGCATTGACCAGGGTCACCCAGTCCACCGGCGTGCCATCCGGCATGGTCCCGAACAGGCCACGGCCGGGCAGGGTGGGGGCGGCTTCTGGGGCGGGCATGACGGGACCTTTGCAACGTTGTCGGGTCTTTCTAGGCTGAATAGTACGACTATTCAAGCGACAGCCACGCTCTTCGCTGGATTTATCATATAAAATGGGCTATCCAGTCCCACCCTGTTTCGGCCCTATTGAGGAAGCGTCCATGTCCCCTATCCGGATCGGTCTGGTTGGCGTCGGCAAGATCGCGCGTGATCAGCACCTGCCCGTCATCGAAGCCAATCCGGACTATGAGCTGGCGGCTGTGGCCAGCCGGCATGGCCGGGTGGAGGGCGTTGCCAACTTCCCCGATCTGACGTCGCTGCTGGCCGGTGCTGGCGATATCGACGCGATCAGCCTGTGTACCCCGCCGCAGGCCCGCCACGCGCTCGCCCGGCAAGCGCTGGAGGCGGGTAAGCATGTGATGCTGGAAAAGCCGCCGGGCGCCACCCTGACGGAAGTTTATGACCTGATTTATCTGGCGCGCGCCAAGGGGCTGGCCCTGCTGGCCACCTGGCATTCGCGCTATGCCCCGGCGGTGGAGCCGGCGCGTGTTTGGCTGGCGGGCAAGAAGCTGCTGCGCGTGCATGTCTCCTGGAAGGAGGATGTGCGCCACTGGCATCCGGGTCAGGAATGGATATGGGCACCGGGGGGCCTGGGCGTGTTCGATCCCGGCATCAATGCCCTGTCGATCATCACCCATCTGCTGCCCAACGCCCTGATCGTGGACAAGGCGACCTTGGAGGTGCCGGCCAACCGGCAGGCGCCGATCGCGGCGACGCTGGCGATGCATGACCATCAGGGGCTGACCGTGACGGCGGAGTTCGACTGGCGTCAGACGGGGCCGCAGACCTGGGACATCATCATCGAAACCGACCAGGGTACCCTGACCCTGTCACGCGGCGGGGCGGTGATGAGCATTGATGGCGTGGCCCAGATCGAAAAGAAGGAACAGGAATACGCCAATCTCTACGCCCTGTTCGCGCGTCTGGTGGCCGAACGCCGCGTGGATGCCGATCTGGCGCCCCTGCGCATCGTGGCCGATGCCTACATGCTGGGCCGGTGGGTGCGGGTGGAGGATTTTGTGGAGTGATGGCGTCAGTCAGGCCCGGTCAAAGCCTGACTGAATAACGGCCCGCATGGCCGCTGCCGCTGCCGCCGCGTCGCCGGCCTCAATGGCGTCGACGATGGCGGCGTGGGCGGCCACGACCTGTGCCTGCAGGTCCGGGCTGTCGATGGGCGACGTGAGGGAGAAGGAGGCCAGCAGCGCCACCTCAATCACCGCCGCCAGCGACCGCATCATCGGGTTGCCGGACGCGGTGCCCACGGCGACATGGAAATCCAGATCGGCATGGGCAAAGCTGCGCTGATCATGGTCGGGGTTGCCCATGGCGGCGATACAGCGGCGGAGTTCGGCCAGATGATCCGGCGTGCGCCGGAGGGCGGCCAGCGATGCCGCCTGTGGTTCCAGGGCGGTCCGCACCTCCACCAGATGCCGGCGCAGGGTTTCGTCCAGGCCCTGGCTGACCTTCCAGGACAGGACGTCGGAATCGAAATAATTCCAGTGGATCGGGTCCTGCACGCGGGTTCCCACCCGCGTCTTGGAAATCAGCAGCCCCTTGGCCGACAGGGTCTTCAACACCTCGCGCAGGGCCGTGCGCGAGATGCCGAAGCGCGACAGCAGGGCCGGCTCCGGCGGCAGGTTGGCGCCCGGCGCATGCACCCCGGTCAGAATCTCCAGCCCGAGAGTGCGGACGATCTGTTCATGGTTTGACAGCGGACGGTCGGCGGCCCAGCGGGCAAGAGACATGTTCTACCCCGTGCGCCCGGTGGGTGCGGAGAATTGCAGGATCAGGCGTTGCAGCCCGATGAATATGAACAAAAGCATGCCGATGGCAATCTTCGTCCACCATGAGGACAGGCTGCCGTCAAAGGTGATCCAGGTCAGGATCAGCCCCTGGATCAGCACGCCGATCAGAGAACCTGCCATGCCACCCACCCCGCCCGACAGCAAAGTGCCGCCGATCACCACCGCCGCGATGGCATCCAGCTCCACCCCTACACCGGTCAGGGCATAGCCGGAACGGGTATAGAGCGAGAAGATGATGCCGGCCAGGGCCGCCATGGTGCTGGACACGCCATAGACCAGGATGGTGGTGCGGGCCGTGTCGATCCCCATCAGGCCGGCAAAGCGGGCATTGCCGCCCAGCGCAAAGATTTTCAGCCCGACCCTTGTGAAATGCAGCAGCACCCCGCCCGCCACAAAGGCCAGCAGCATCAGCATGGCGATCAGGCCCAGCCGACCGCCGCCCGGCAGGGTGAGCGACAGGCCAGACAGGGTCTGATAGAAGTCATGGCGCACGGGAATGCTGTCGGTGGACAGCAGCAGGGCGGCCCCGCGCGCCAGGAACATGGCCGTCAGGGTCACGATGAAGGGCGGGGCCTTCAGCCAATGGATGGCCGCCCCGATGCCGCAGCCAAACAGGGCGCCCCCCATCAGCACGATGGTAAACGCGGTTAGCGGGTGCAAGCCCGCCCGCTCAATCATCACGGCCAGCGCCACCGTGGTGAAGCCCATCACAGCCCCCACCGACAGGTCGATGCCGCCCGACAGGATGACAAAGGTCATGCCAACCGCCAGCACGCCCAGAAAGGCGTTGTCGGTCAACAGATTGCCGATCACCCGGCTGCTCAGCATCGCCGGATACTGTATCGCGCACAGGGCATAGAGCAGCACGAAGACGCCCAAGGTGGCGAGCAGGGGTAGGGTGCGGGCATGGATGCGCATCATGCCGTCCCCCTTCGCGTCAGACGGGCCGTCAGGCGCGCGATTGCCGGCTGACAGGCAGGTGACTGCACCACCAGCACCAGGGCGATGACCAACGCCATCAGCAGCAGGTTCAGTTCCGGGGGCAGGCCGGCGCGCAGGATGCAGGTCCGCATGCCTTGCAAAATGATGGCGCCCAGGACCGACAGGCCAATGCTGAACCGACCGCCAAAAAGGCTGGTTCCGCCAATCACGACGGCCAGGATGGCGTCCAGTTCCAGCCACAGGCCGGCATTATTGGCATCGGCCCCCCGGATATCGGCGGCGGCGATCAGCCCGGCCAGGGCCGCCATCAGCCCCGACCAGACATAGACGCCGATCAGGATGCCCGGCGCCGGCACACCAGCCAGCCGTGCCGCACGCGGACTGGTCCCCACCGCCTCAATGAACAGGCCCAGGGCGGTGGCGCGGACCAGCAGGCCCGTGATGATGGCGGCGGCCAGCGCGATCAGGACGGGCAGGGGCAGGCCCAGCAGCGTCGCCGAACTGACGCCCGCCAAGCCGTCATCCGTGAAGGTCAGAACGCGACCCTGGGTGATCATCTGGGCGATGCCGCGCCCCGCCACCATCAGGATCAGGGTGGCGACGATGGGCTGCATACGGAAGATCGTGACCAGGACACCATTCCACAGGCCACAGGCCAGACCCGTGCCCAGGGCTGCCAGCACCGCGACGGGCCAGGCATGGCCGGCATTGACGCTGGCGGCGGCGACGGCCCCGGCAATGGCCATCACCGCCCCCACCGACAGGTCAATGCCGCGCGTGGCAATGACGGGCGCCATTCCAATGGCCAGCAGCATGACGGGCGCGCCACGGTTCAGGATATCGATGATGCCGCCGAACAGCCGCCCATCCACCAGCCGCAGCTCCAGAAAACTTGGCGCCACCAGCACATTGGCCAGCAGAACCAGGGCCAGCAGAACCAGCCGGGACCGGGCCTCCATGAACCAGCGGCTCATGCCGCCCGTCCCGACGGCGGCATCTCCGCCGGCGCGACGATGGCGTCGATGATGGCCGACGGAGTGACGTCCCCGCCCGTCAGCATGCCGGCCTGTCGGCGTTCACGCATCACCATCACCCGGTCGGCATAGGCGGCGACCTCCTCCACCTCTGACGAGATGACATAGAGCGCCATGCCCTCGTCCCGCAATTTTTCCAGCAACAGGATGATCTCCGCATGCGCGCCGACATCAATGCCGCGCGTCGGTTCGTCCAGGATCAGCAGGCGCGGCTTGGTCGCCAGCCAGCGGGCCAGCAGCGCCTTCTGCTGATTGCCGCCCGACAGAAGCTGGATCGGCTTTTCCGCGTCCGGGGTGCGGATATTCAGCAGCTTGATATAGGTGTCGGCCAGTTCCCGTTGGCGGGCCGGCGGCAGCCGCTTCAGCCAGCCCAGGCGGGCCTGCAGCGCCAGCACGATGTTTTCCCGGATCGACAGGTCGGGCACGATCCCGTCCAGTTTGCGGTCTTCCGGGCAAAAGCCAAACCCGAGGCGGATGGCATCGCGCGGTCCTTTCAGCGTGACCGGCTCGCCATCCACAATGATCTCGCCCGCATCGGCCCGTTCC